>NZ_JBJHPC010000193.1:0-11642 GCF_045257485.1 Streptomyces sp. YS-3
CGCCACCCCCCACTGGCACCGGCAAGTCCCCCCATGTAGGCACCCGTATGACAGGTAGGACGCAGCATGTCGCTGGACCGCAGAACGATGCGCCACCCCCCACTGGCACCGGCAAGTCCCCCCATGTAGGCACCCGTATGACAGGTAGGACGCAGCATGTCGCTGGACCGCAGAACGATGATCAGCCTGGGCGCCGGGTCCGCCGCCCTCGCGATGGCCGGCGGCGTCGCCGTCGCCGAGCCCGCCGGGGCCACCCCCGGGCACCACGTCCCCACGGACGCCGCCCTGGCCAGGTCCCTCCCCGGTGGCTTCCGCAGCCGCCACGCACACGCCAACGGCGTACGGCTGCACTACGTCACCGGCGGCTCGGGCGATCCGGTGGTCCTGCTCGCGGGCTGGCCGCAGACCTGGTGGGCCTGGCGGCACATCATGCCGGAGCTGGCCCGCAGCCACCGCGTCATCGCGGTCGACGTCCGGGGGATGGGCGGCTCCGACAAGCCGCAGGGCGGCTACGACAAGAAGACGATGGCCCGCGACGTGTACGAGCTGGTGCGCTCGCTCGGCCACAGCCGGGTGAACATCGTCGGCCACGACATGGGCGCGATGGTGGCGTACAGCTTCGCCGCCAACCACCCCGCGGCCACCCGCAGGCTCTCGGTCGTCGACACCCTGCACGTCGACGAGACCCAGTACGACATCCCGCTGCTGCCCCGCCCCGGCCACGGCTTCAACCTCTGGTGGTGGGCGTTCAACCAGGTGCAGGGTCTGCCCGAGCAGCTGGCGGCCGGCCGGATGCGGCACATCATCGACTGGCTCTTCGCCCACTCCCTCCCCGACCAGAGCCTCGTCCCCGACTTCGACCGGGCGGTCTACGCGCAGCGCTACGACTCGCCGGACGCCGTACGCGCCGGGACCGCCTGGTACAAGGCCGCCCACCAGGACATCGCGGACCTGAAGACCTACGGCAGGGTCACCGCGCCCGTGCTCGGTGTCGCCTCGCAACTCACGTACGACCAGTTCCGGCAGGTCCTGCCGACGCTGGCACCGGACGTCCGCGTGGTGTACGCGGACCGGTCGATCCACTACATCCCCGAGGAGCAGCCCGAGCTGCTCACCCGTGAACTGCTGAAGTTCCTCGCCTGACCGGCCCGATCCGGGGCGGACCGGTCAACGGTACTTATCCCATGGCCTGTTCAACATGTGTACGAGGAGTGTGACATGACTCAGGGCGCAATCATCGTCGGAGCCGGACCGGTCGGGTTGATGCTCGCCGGTGAACTCAAGCTCGGCGGCGTGGACGTGGCCGTGTACGACCGGTTGCCCGCGCCGAGCGGCGAGTCCCGGGGCGTCGGCTTCACCCGCCGCGCCGCCGAGGTCTTCGACCAGCGCGGACTGCTCGCCCGCTTCGGGGACGTCGAATGGGCCCAGGGCCACTTCGGCGGGGTGCGCATCGACTTCTCCAAGCTGGAGGACAACCACTTCAGCGTCCGGGGTGTCCCCCAGTTCCGTACCGAGGAGATCCTGGAGGCGTGGCTGGGGGAGCTCGGGGTCACCGTCCACCGCAACCACGAGGTGACGGGATTCCGGGAGACCGAGGACGGTGTCGTCGTCTCCTTCGAGGGCCCCGACGGGCCGGGCGAGGAGGAGGCCCGGTACCTCGTCGGCTGTGACGGGGCGCGCTCGGTCGTCCGCAAGACCGCGGGCATCGACTTCCCCGGCTGGGACGCCACACGAGGCATGTACATGGCCGACCTGGTCGGTGCCGGGGTGCGCCAGCGGCCCATCGGGGAGCAGGTGCCCGGCGGCATGGTGATGGCGTTCAACCTGGAGAACGGCGTCGACCGGATCGTCATCCACGACGAGAAGCTGCGCCCGCACGAGGACAAGAGCCAGCTCACCTTCGAGGTCGTCGCCGACGCCTGGCAGCGGATGACGGGGGAGTCCCTGCACCACGCCGAGGTCCGCTGGATCAGCGCCTTCACCGACACCACCCGCCAGGCCTCGCAGTACCGCAAGGGCCGGGTCTTCCTGGTCGGTGACGCCACCCACATCCATATGCCGGCCGGTGCGCAGGGCATGAGCGTGGGCGTGCAGGACGCGGTGAACCTGGGCTGGAAGCTGGCCGCGGCCATCAACGGCTGGGCGCCCGAGGGTCTGCTCGACACCTTCCAGTCCGAGCGCCACCCGGTCGGCGAGAAGCTGATGCGCAACACCCGCGCGCAGACCCGCCTCTACCTCACCGGCGAGGAGATGGAGCCGCTGCGGGCGGTGATGCGCGAGCTCGTCGAGTCCCCGGACGTCGCCCGCCATCTGGCCGGTCAGGTCAGCGGCCTGGACGTGCGGTACGACATGGGCGCCACCGGCCACCCCCTGCTGGGTCTGCGCCTCTCGCCGGACCGCGAGATCGAGCGCGCCGAGGGCGGGCGGGTCCGGGTCGCGGAGCTGCTGCACAGCGCCCGCGGTGTCCTGATCACCACCGGCGACTCGCGCGAGGCCGCCGAGCTCGCCGCGGGCTGGGCGGACCGCGTCGACGTGGTCACCGGCGAGTGGGTCCCCGCACAGGGCCCCGCGGGCGACGACGCCGAGGCCGTCCTGCTGCGCCCCGACGGACACGTTGCCTGGACCGCGCCGGACGGCGGCAAGCTCCGCGAGGCGCTGGAGCGCTGGTTCGGCACGGAGAACTGACGGGTGCGGACGTACGGGACGGCCGTCGCGCCCCACGGGGCGGCGGCCGTGCCCGTCACGGACGGGGCGGTCAGTCGATTCCCCGGATGATGTTCAACTCGACGTCGTCCTCCTCCGCCCCGGCGAGCCGGAGCGGAGGAGCGACGGCGGCGAGGTCACCCGGCCGAAACTCATGATCTTCCCGGTCTTCCCTGTTCTCGTACATCTGCTCCCCCTTCGCATGGATACGAGCACGGGCTGTTCGAGGATGGCCGTGCGGGGGCGGCACGGCGAGCCGCCCGGGTTGCACACGGCCGGGATCAGGCCGCGTACAGATCGAAGGTGGAGGTGCGGCGGGGGCCCGCGACGACGTCGAGCTGGGGGTCGACGGAGAGGATCGCCTGGTGCAGCCGCTGGAGCTGCGGCGAGGGTTCCACCCCGAGGTCCTCGATGAGCCGCCCGCGCAGCCTGCGGTACACATCGAGCGCGGTGGCCTGCCGCCCGGAGCGGTAGAGCGCCACCATGGCCTGCGAGTGCAGCCCCTCGTGCTGGGGGTGACGGGCGATCAGATCGGTGAGCTCGGCGGTGAGTTCGGCGTGCCGCCCCAGACGTAAGTCGGCGTCGATGCGGCGTTCCCGCACCACCAGCCGGCTCTCCTCCAGACGCATCACCTCGATGTCGAGGATCGGCCCGACCCGCACGTCCACCAGGGCGGGGCCCTCCCACAGGTCGAGCGCGCGCCGGAAGCAGTCCGCCGCCCGCTCGTTGTGGCCCTCGTCGAACGCCAGCTGGCCCTCCGCCGCCAACTGCTCGTACGTGTGGACGTCGACCGCCTCGGACGGGATCTGGAGCAGATAGCCGCCGTAGCGGGTGGCCAGAACATCCTTGGCCGAAACATGCGCATCGGGCCCCATGGCCCCGGCCAGCCGCCGCCGCAGCTGGAGGATGTACGTCTGGAGGGTGGTCAGCGCGCTCTGCGGCAGCTCGGTGCCCCAGATCTCCTCCATCAGCGTCGGTACGGGGATGACGCGCCCCGGGTACAGGGCGAGCAGCGCGAGGATCTGGCGGGGCTTGCCCGCCGTGGGAACGACGGAGACTCTGTTCACTTCGGCACTCAAGGGGCCCAGGACCTGGATTTTCACGGCTTCCTCTCGGATAAAAGGCGGGGGTGCGCCGGGACATCGTTGTCTCCCCCCGGGGCCTGGCCGCCGGGGGCGTGTGCGTCGGGGGTCAGCTCGCGCGGGCGGCGAACCGTTCGGCGGCGGGGGCGCTGTCGGGCACCGGCGAGCCGGGCCGGGCCGCGAGGATCGCCATCTGGAGCCGGCCGAGCGCGGCCGAGGGCTCCAGGCCCGCCCGGGCGACGAGGGTCGCGCGCAGCCGCTGGTAGGCGCCGAGCGCCTCGCTGCGCCGCCCGGAGCGGTGCAGCGCCAGCATGTACTGGCCGTGCAGCGCCTCGTGCATCGGATAGCGGCTGACCAGGACGGTGAGCTCGGAGAGCAGCTCGCGGTGGCGGCCCAGACGCAGATCGGCCTCGATACGCCGGTCCAGGGCGGCGAGCCGCGCCTCTTCCAGCCGCTCGGCCTCGGTGCTCAGCCGGCTGCCCTGGTGGACGCCGGTGAGGGCGGGCCCGGTCCACAGGGCGAGCGCCTCGCGCAGCAGCCGGGCGGCGCCCTCGTGGTCGCCGACGTCCATGGCGCGGTGACCGGCCGTGGCGCGCCGCTCGAACTCGCGGAAGTCCACGGTGCCCTCGCCGTCCTCGGTCTCCAGGCGGTAGCCGCCGGGCAGCGTGACGAGGACGTCCTTGGGGCTGCGGCGCTCGCCGTCCCGGCGGGCCAGCGCCTCGCCGATCAGCTCGCGGAGCTGCATCACATACGTCTGCACGGTGGTACGGGCACTGCGCGGCGGGGTGTCGTCCCAGAGTTCTTCTGCCAGCGTCGCCAGCGGCACCACCTGGTCGGAGTGGAGCGCGAGGAGGGCCAGCACCTGCCGCGGCTTCGGGGCAGTGGGCGCGATCGATAACCCGTTCTTCCGCACCGACAGTGCACCCAGCACTTCGATGTCCATGTTTCTCCCCAGAGTCGGGAAATACGGGGGGTAAGGGTATTCGGGTCGGAAGTGTCCGCTCGGCTGGCAGGCCCTCGGCGGCAACCCGCTTTGATCATGTGCCCGAACCCACCCGTCGCGGCAAGCCCGTCTGTGGCCGATCTGACGTACCTGTCAAAGAACTGACGGCGGTGTCAAAATTCTGTAGCAATCGCGAATTGGGCTCGGATTGAAGCCACTCGACTCTGGGTAAAGAACCGCCGGATGTGGCGGATTTTCCGGGCTCTGCGCCCCGCTCCCGCCCTGCTCCCGCTCCCGCTCCCACCCCGTACTTCTGGTGCCCCGGGATCCGGATCTTACGCCGTCCTTAGGCAAGCGCCCAGCGCACAGCCGTGCCCGCCGCGCAGATGTGGCGTGGGTCACACCTGACACCCGTCACATTCACGCGCCACGTTTCGTCATAGCTGTGACGGAGGAAGCCGACCGGTGTGGATGTTCTGGCAGGGCCGGTCGGCGTCCGACGTCGCGGTTTTCCGTGTGATGTGTTCGGCGTTTACGTGAATCTTTTTGAGGAGAGCAAATCATGACTGCTCGGGCCAAGCACCCTGCTTTTGTCGTTCCCGGTGCCATTGACGCTCTGGTGGCGCTGGGAAAGGCCAGCAAGGAAGTCCCCGGCGTCGATGTGAAGCTGCTTGAGCTGCTGCATCTGCGGGCGAGCCAGATCAACGGCGACGGTGCCAACGCGGACCGTCACCCGCGTCTGGCGAAGGCCGCCGGCGAGACCTCGGACGAGCGCCTGTTCGCTGTGGCCGCCTGGCGCAACACCCCGTACTTCACGGACGCCGAGCGCGCGGCCCTGGCGCTCGCCGAGGCCGTGACCCGCCTCGCGGACCGTGAGGACGCGGTCTCGGACGAGGTGTGGAACGACGCGGCCAAGCACTTCAACGAGCAGCAGCTCGCGGCGATCGTCCTCTCGGTCGCCACCGCGAACCTGTGGAACCGTCTGCACGTGGCCATCGGCCAGGTTGCCGACCCCAACAGCTGATCACCCCCGTACAGCTGCTGGTGCCGGCCGGCACCCCCGACGGCCGGCGGTCGGGCGGACGGCTCGACGGCGGACGGCCCGTTCACCGCAAGGACGTTGCGGTGAACGGGCCGTTTTTGTGTGCGTGCGACGCGTGAGGGAGTCGAGGCGGGCGGGGCCGGGGCCGGGGGTGTCGGCCCCCGGCCCTGCCCCTTGTCCCCCTACCTCTGCTGCTTCCTGGCGGCCTCGATGAAGGCCTCGAAGAGGGGCAGGGTGTCGCTGCCGAGCTCTCCGTGGGCCTGGAGCCCGGCGAGGAACGGGGCCGAGGGGTCCTCGGCCTCGGCGCCCTCGATGACCCCGTCGTCCGACCAGGCGGTGGCGACCAGACCGGCGCCGAGCTTGTCGATGCCCTGGTGGTGGTGGCAGTAGACGGTGGCGGTCGGCCCGAGGGCGCTGCCGAGCAGGGAGTCCGGCTTCACCTGGATCTCGCGCGGCTCGTACTTCCCGGGCACCACCGGCGAATGCTCGGGCAGGTGCTGGTCGAGCGTGCCGCCGCGGATGATGGAAATCAGCTGGAGGCCGCGGCAGACACCGAGCACGGGAATCCCGCGCCGCTCGGCGACGGCGAGCGCCGCGAGTTCGGCGGTGTCCCGGGCCTGGTGCGGCGGGAACGTGAACTTCCCGCGCTCGGCACCGTAAAGAGCGGGGTCGATGTCGGCCCCACCGCTCATCAGCAGGGCGTCGGCGCGCGCCATCACGTCGTCGACCGCGTCCGGAATCGGCGGTACGAGGACCGGAGCCCCGCCGGCCTGATGCACCTTCTCCATGTACTCCCACGGGAGAAGAGCCACATGTACCTCTCCCCAAATGTTCCAATTCACCGTTGTCAGGTCGGCGGTCACCGCCACGACGGGCCGAGTCATCGAATGTCGTCCTTCCCAATTCCAGCGAAATGGAGTTTCACTAGAGCGTCGCTTGTGCGCTTCTCGAGTGCCCCGGACATGCCCGCAACGCTGTTACGGGCGGGGGCGGAGTCGTAGATCAAGAATTGCACAGAGCCCGGCTCTGTGGAAGAAATAGAAAAATAGGTACGGTGGAAACACGGTCGTCTTTCGGAAGAAAGCGACGAGAACCGCGTGCGTTCAACTGCGGGGTGATCGCAGTCGAACACCCCTATGGGGCACGCGGAGCCTTTGCGTACCCTCGCGGCAGTGATCGGTCCATTAGTGTCAAATAACTGGGGGATACCAGACATGACCGCCGCGACAGACAACCCGGGCGCCCGTATGTATCAGGAGTTCCTCGCCGTGCACGCGATCCTGCGGCGGGGAACGGAACTGGTGGCGAACGCTTTCGAGCGCCTGGGCGAGGGCGACCGGGTCAGCGTCAAGGAACTGATCGACACGACGCAGTGGCTGATCGACTTCACCCACCACCACCACGAGTCGGAGGACGAGCTGTTCTGGCCCGTCCTGCACGGGCTGTACCCCGACTCGGTGGCGGCGTTCGACACGCTCAACGAGGAGCACGCGGAGCTGGACCGGGAACTGGGCGGCCTGAGCCGGGCGGTGGAGCTGCTGTCGGCCGCCAACGAGACGGGCGAGGACGCGGGTTCGGCCGCGGTGACACGGGCGGCGGAGGCCGGCACGGCGGCGGCGCGCAAGGTCCGCGACATCCTGGCCGGACACCTGGACACCGAGGAGCCGGTCGTCCGTGACCTCTTCCCCGGCGTCCCCGCCGGCGAGGTCGACCGCCTCCGCACGGCGATCACCGAGGGCAGCCCCAAGTCCGGCGGCCACCTGGTCTTCGGCCTCCTGGAGGACCCCGAGGAGGCGGAGGGCTACGACGAGATCCTCGCGAGCTTCCCCCTCGCCTTCCGCTCCCACCGGCCGCAGCTGGTGCAGATGTATGTGGAGAGCAAGAAGGCGCTGGGGCTGCTGTAGGCGGGGGCGGGGCGGGGGACGTGCCCGGCGGTCCGGTATTGCCCGCCATGATCGGGATATGACAGCCCCCGCACAGCGTTATGTGGGTACGGGACCACATACCGGAGGTGACCGCCCGTGTTCGGATCGGCCATGAACGAGCTCTTCGCGCCTGGCAAGCGGCACGAGGAGGAGGAGCGGCGGCGGCAGGAGATCACGCTCGACGAGGTCGGGGACGCCGACCCCGGGCGGGGGCCCATAGATCTGGCCAGTGGGGCCGTCACCATACGGGTGCCGCCCAAGCCCGGTGCGGACGAGGGCGCGGACGACAACGACAGCGACGGCGGCGAGGACGGAAGCGGGGGCGGGGGCGGCGCCTAGCGGGCGCGCGTACGCCAAAGGGCCCGGCACCCCGATTCCCCGGGGTGCCGGGCCCTCCGTACACAGCCTCGGCCTCAGCCGGCCGTGGTCACAGCCTCAGCGGCGGCGACTACGCGTCGAAGACCTCCGCGCACAGCTGCTCCTGCTCCTGCTCGTGCCGCTTCTTCGAGCCCACCGCGGGCGACGAGGAGTGCGGGCGCGAGATGCGGCGCAGGCGCTCGCCGTGCGGGACGTCCGCGCCGACCGCCAGGTCCAGGTGGTCGATCAGGTTGAGCGCGATGAACGGCCAGGCACCCTGGTTCGCCGGCTCCTCCTGGGCCCACAGGTACTTCTCGGCGTTCGGGTACTTGGCGATCTCGGCCTGGAGCTCCGCACCCGGCAGCGGGTACAGGCGCTCCAGACGGATCAGCGCCGTGTCCGTCGCGCCGCGCTTCTCGCGCTCGGCCTTCAGGTCGTAGTAGACCTTGCCGGCGCAGAAGACGACCTTGCGGACCGCGTTGGCGTCGACGAACTCGTCACCGATCACCGGACGGAAGCCGCCCGTGGTGAACTCCTCCACCTTCGACGCCGCAGCCTTCAGACGCAGCATCGACTTCGGGGTGAAGACGATGAGCGGCTTGTGGTGCGGGTTGTGCACCTGCCAGCGCAGGAGGTGGAAGTAGTTCGACGGGAGCGTCGGCATCGCGACCGTCATGTTGTTCTGCGCGCACATCTGGAGGAAGCGCTCGGGGCGGGCGGACGAGTGGTCCGGGCCCTGGCCCTCGTAGCCGTGCGGAAGCAGGAGCGTGACGCCGGACGTCTGGTTCCACTTCTGCTCGGCCGAGGAGATGAACTCGTCGACGACCGTCTGCGCGCCGTTGACGAAGTCGCCGAACTGCGCCTCCCACATCACCAGGGACTCGGGACGGGCCAGCGAGTAGCCGTACTCGAAGCCCATCGCCGCGTACTCGGAGAGCAGCGAGTCGTAGACGTTGTACCGCGCCTGCTCCTCGGTGAGGTACATCAGCGGGGTGTAGTCCTCGCCGGTCTCCTGGTCGACCAGGACCGCGTGGCGCTGGCCGAAGGTGCCGCGGCGGGTGTCCTGGCCGGAGAGGCGCACCGGGGTGCCCTCCATCAGCAGCGAGCCGATGGCCAGGGTCTCGCCCATGCCCCAGTCGATCGTGCCGTCGTCGACCGAGGCGGCGCGGCGCTGGAGCTGCGGCATCAGCCGCGGGTGGACCTTGATCCGGTCGGGGATGTTCACCTGCGACTCGGCGATGCGCTTGACGACCTCCTGGGAGACCGCGGTGGTCACCGCCGCCGGGAACTCGGCCTGCGGCTCCGGGGACTGGATCTCGCCCGCCTGCGCGGTGGTGGCCTCGCGGACCTCGGCGAAGACCTTCTCCAGCTGGCCCTGGAAGTCCTGGAGCGCCTGCTCCGCCTCTTCCAGCGTGATGTCGCCGCGACCGATCAGCGACTCGGTGTACAGCTTGCGCACCGAGCGTTTCTTGTCGATCAGGTTGTACATCTGCGGGTTGGTGAACTGCGGGTTGTCGCCCTCGTTGTGACCGCGGCGGCGGTAGCAGATGAGGTCGATCACGACGTCCTTGTTGAACGTCTGGCGGAACTCGAAGGCCAGCCGCGCCACGCGGACCACGGCCTCCGGGTCGTCGCCGTTCACGTGGATGATCGGGGCCTCGATCATGCGGGCCACGTCGGTGGCGTACATCGAGGAGCGGGAGGACTCCGGCGCCGCGGTGAAGCCGACCTGGTTGTTGATGACGATGTGGACCGTGCCGCCGGTGCGGTAGCCGCGCAGCTGCGACATGTTCAGGGTCTCGGCCACCACGCCCTGGCCCGCGAAGGCCGCGTCGCCGTGCAGGGCGACCGGCAGGACCGTGAAGTCCGTGCCGCCCTTGTTGATGACGTCCTGCTTGGCGCGGACGACACCCTCCAGGACCGGGTCGACCGCCTCCAGGTGCGAGGGGTTGGCGACCAGCGAGACCTTGATCTGCTCGCCGTCCAGGCCCGTGAAGGTGCCCTCGGCGCCCAGGTGGTACTTGACGTCGCCGGAGCCGTGCATCGACTTCGGGTCGAGGTTGCCCTCGAACTCGCGGAAGATCTGCGCGTACGACTTGCCGACGATGTTGGCCAGGACGTTCAGCCGGCCGCGGTGGGCCATGCCGATGACGACCTCGTCCAGGCGCGACTCGGCCGCGCTGTCGATGACCGCGTCGAGCAGCGGGATGACCGACTCGCCGCCCTCGAGGCTGAAGCGCTTCTGGCCGACGTACTTGGTCTGCAGGAACGTCTCGAACGCCTCCGCCGCGTTCAGACGCCGCAGGATGCGCAGCTGCTCCTCGCGCTCCGGCTTGGAGTGCGAGCGCTCCACCCGGTCCTGGATCCACTTGCGCTGCTTGGGGTCCTGGATGTGCATGAACTCGATGCCGGTGGTGCGGCAGTACGAGTCGCGCAGCACGCCGAGGACGTCGCGCAGCTTCATCAGGGACTTGCCCGCGAAACCGCCGACCGCGAACTCGCGCTCCAGGTCCCACAGGGTGAGGCCGTGCTCGGTGATGTCCAGGTCGGGGTGCTTGCGCTGGCGGTACTCCAGCGGGTCGGTGTCGGCCATGACGTGGCCGCGGACCCGGTAGGAGTGGATCAGCTCGAAGACGCGCGCGGCCTTGGTGACGTCGTCGTCGTGCGAGGCGTCGATGTCCTTGAGCCAGCGGACCGGCTCGTAGGGGATGCGCAGCGACTCGAAGATGCCGTCGTAGAAGCCGTCCTCGCCGAGGAGGAGGTTGGCGACGATCCGCAGGAACTCGCCGGAGGCGGCGCCCTGGATGACACGGTGGTCGTACGTCGAGGTGAGGGTCATCACCTTGGAGATGCCCAGCTTGTTCAGGGTGTCCTGGGAGGTGCCCTGGAACTCGGCCGGGTAGTCCATCGAGCCGACGCCCATGATGACCGACTGTCCGGGCATCAGACGCGGCACGGAGTGGACGGTGCCGAGGCCGCCCGGGTTGGTGAGGGAGACCGTCACACCCGAGAAGTCGTCCATCGTGAGCTTGCCCTGGCGGGCCCGCTTGACGATGTCCTCGTACGCCTGCCAGAACTCGAAGAAGTTGAGCGTCTCGGCCTTCTTGATGCCCGCGACGACCAGCTGGCGGTCGCCGTTGGGCTTCACCAGGTCGATGGCGAGACCGAAGTTGATGTGCTCCGGCTTGACCAGGGTGGGCTTGCCGTCCTTCTCCGTGAAGGAGTAGTTCATCGACGGCATGGCCTTGATGGCCTGCACCATCGCGTACCCGATGAGGTGGGTGAAGGAGATCTTCCCGCCCCGGGCGCGCTTCAGGTGGTTGTTGATGACGATCCGGTTGTCGAACAGCAGCTTCACCGGCACCGCGCGCACCGAGGTGGCCGTCGGGACGTCGATGGAGGCGTGCATGTTCTTCGCCACGGCGGCGGCGGGGCCGCGCAGGGTGACGTACTCCGGACCGGCCGGGGCCTCGGTCGCCGGGGCGGCCTTGGCGGCAGCGGCGGGCTTCGCGGCGGGCGCCGGAGCGGCCTTCGCGGGAGCCGGAGCCGGGGCCTGCGCCGGGGTCTGCGCCTGAGCCGGGGTCTGCGCC
>NZ_JBJHPC010000194.1:0-11639 GCF_045257485.1 Streptomyces sp. YS-3
GTGGGGGGCTGGTCGCGCAGTTCCCCGCGCCCCTCAAGGCTTGGGGCTGCGCCCCTGCGCGTCGGCGGGTGTCGTGCTTTCCTGCGGGAGCGGCAGTGCCTGGCACAGCAGTACCGCAGAGCCCAGGCGCAACGCGCCGAGCTCGATGTACGCGCGTCCCGATCCCGTCACCAGGCCCCGAACCCGTGCCGCCTCCCCTTCAGTCACCCCCGCGCGCAGGAGAGCGGCTCGCACCAGGGAGGCCACTTGGTCGACTTCGGCCCATGCGCTCTTGTACTCATCCATGGGGATCACTGCGCTGCTCCCTCACCGCACTCAAAGTGCCTGTAGCGCACGGGAAGTCGCTCACCATCCGCGCGCTGGAAGCGGCGCGCGGGCACCAGCGGCCTGAACTCCTCGTCGCACTCGGAGCACCGGCTCCCTGCTGGGGGGTACGTGCTGTACTCGTCCTTGATCTGCGTGGCAGCGGCCATGTTCGCCGTCCCCTAACGTTCAACGTCTTGGTGTGGTGATCCTCCCTTTGTTCGCCAGGACGGAGGAACCTCGTACGTTTCCCATTCCGGGACGTCCCGCCACCGGTAGAACGTCCCTCGCAGGCGTCCTCAAGTGGGGAGCGAATCCGACATGTCGAATGAGCGCCTACGGGCTGTCATGGCGTCCGGAGGGTGGACGCACAGGAGCCTGGCCGAGGCGGCAGGCATCGATCCCAAATCCGTCGAACGGTGGGTCAATCTCGGCCGGACGCCTCGGCGGGCCACGGCGCTCAAGGCCGCCGAGACGTTGGGGGAAGACGTGCACGCTCTGTGGCCGTCGCTGAGACAGGCACGTCCCGCACGGGCGGTCAGCCCGGAACTCGTGGGGCTGTACGAGCGGCGGGCGGACTTGCCGGTGTCCGTGTACGCGGATCTCCTTGCGGCGGCACGGGAGTTGATCGACGTATTGGTGTACGCCGCCGTGTTTCTTCACGAGGCCTACCCCCGACTGAATGATGTGTTGAGAGAGCGCGCGGCCGAAGGATGTTCGGTGCGGATTGCCGTAGGCGATGCTGACAGCGCGACTGTGCGACAGCGCGGTCAGGAGGAGAGGTTCGGGCACGGCATCGAGAGTCGTTGCCGTCTGGCGCTCATGCAAAAGGTGAGCTCATGGCACGTACCGAGTACTACGACGACCCGAACGCACCGGAGCCCAACTCCATGGTCGTCGCCGCATCGGCCGTCGTCACGGACGACCAGGGACGCGTCCTGCTCCAGCTTCGCCGGGACAACGGATTGTGGGCGCTCCCGGGTGGAGCCATGGACATCGGGGACTCGCTGCCCGGTACGGCTGTGCGGGAGGTCAAGGAAGAGACGGGCCTGGACGTGGAGATCACGGGGCTGGTCGGCACGTACACGGACCCCCGGCACGTCATCGAGTACAGCGACGGGGAGGTTCGTCGTCAGTTCGCGGTCGTCTTCACGGCACGTGTGGTCGGAGGGGAGCTCGCCCTGTCGGACGAGTCGACGGAGTTGCGCTACGTCGACCCCGCCGACTTCGACGTGCTGCCCATGCACCACACGCAGCGGCTACGGCTGAAGCACTACCTGGAGCACCGGGACCGCCCCTACCTCGGCTGAGCCACCGGCAGAGCGCCCCCAGGGCCAGGGGCGCGGGGAACTGCGCGGCCAGCCACAGACGGCCCGCAGGCAAACCCCCGGCCGATCAGCCGCCGACGGCCCGCAGGCGGAGTCCGGGCGCAAGATGGGGCGCGGGGGACTGTGCGATTGGCACAGGCGGCCCGCGCCCCACCTCCACTACCGGCGCAAGCCGTACCCGTACCCGTACGACGCCACATAACCCCGCGACGGCGTACCCACACCCGTCACATCGTCATAACCGCGCACCGCGTGCAGCGAACTGTCCGCACCCAGCGTCCGCACCGACGTGGCGAGCCCACCCGACGCGTCGACGCTGTTGACGAAGTCCACCCGCGCCACCGCGAGGCCACGCGCACCCAGCGGGTGGTCCGTGACGTCGTGGTACAGCGGCGAGCCGTAGCGCGCGTAGATCGACGGGTTCGCGAACCCGATCGGGAAGTGCCGCGCCTGCTGTGCCAGCGCCTGCACACCCGCGATCACCGGCGCCGCCAGCGACGTACCACCGATGCGGTACTCGTCGTACTTCACCGACTTGTCCGGGAACGTCTGCGTCTGGCCGACCAGGAAGCCCGTGTTGGGGTCCGCGACCGCCGCGATGTCCGGGACGGTGCGCATCCGCGCCGCTCCGTTCGCCTTGGCGAGCGAGTCGGGCACGACGCCCCGCTGGTAGAACGGCTGCTTCACGGTGGAGCTGGTGCCGCCACCCGCGCCCGAGGTGTACGCCCCGGGGAAGTTCGTCCAGCTCTTGCCGTCGGCCGAGAGGGTGGACTTCAGCGTGCCCCAGCCCGTCTCGAACTTGTACGTGTCGCCCTTGCCGACCGCAAGCGAGGTGCCGCCGACCGCCGTCACCCACGCCGAGTTGGCCGGGGTGTCGACCTGCTTCTTGCCGGTGTTGGCGACCTCGTCGCCGTCGTCGCCGGAGGAGAAGTAGAAGCCGATGCCCTCGACGGCGCCCAGCTTGAACGTCTGGTCGTAGGCCGCCGCCACGTCCGGCGTCTCGTTGGCCTCGATGTCGCCCCACGAGTTGGAGACGATGTCGGCGAGACGGTGATCGACGACCTTGTTCAGCGCGTCGAGCAGATCCGGGTCGTTGCAGGACGCGCCCGCCACGTACACGATGTCCGCGTCCGGCGCGACCGCGTGCACGGCCTCGACGTCCAGGGACTCCTCGCCGTACCAGCCGGCGGCGTCGCACGCCTCCACGCTGTTGTAGTCGGCGGGCTTCACCTCGCTGTACTGGCCGCGCTTGTACGCCTTGTCGCCGTTGCGCAGCGCGTACCGCTGGGCGTCCTTCGCCATCGTCGGCGAGGCGTACGCGTCGGTGATCGCGACCGTCACGCCCTTGCCGGTGTAGCGGCCCGCGCCGTACGCCGCGCGCAGCTGCGTGCCGGTGTACCCCTTGACCGCGTACGGGACCTTGGTGCCGTACGCGTCCGGCAGGGTGGTGGCGATGTTCGAGCCGTAGTACGTCGAGAACGGCCCGGAGTTCTTGAAGGCGGGGCCCGGCCCGGGCAGCGTCTCGTGGTGCGTCGCCTTGTGCGGGGCGTTGTCCAGGCCCGTCACGGTGAGCACCGCGTGGGCCAGCGCGCCCGGCGCGGAGGCGGTCTTCACCGGGGCGCGGTAGGTGCGGGCGCCCTTGCGGTAGTTGTGCAGCTCGGTGGCGAACGCCTTCTCCGCCGCGGCGACGTCGCCGGAGACCGAGATGTAGTGCTGGTTGGTGCCCGTGACGGTCAGACCGGCCGACTTCAGCCAGGCGGTGACCGCCGCGACCTGCTCCTGGGTCGCCCCGAAGCGCTGCTGCGTCTGCGCGGCGGTCAGGTACTTCCCGTACGACGCCGAGTCCGGGTCCGACACGGCCGCGGCGTACGCGGCGAGACCGTCGGCGTCACGGCCGGCGAGGTAGACCCGCGCGTCGACCTTGTTCGTGTCCGCCGTGGCGCCCTGGTCCGCGGCGCCGGTGGCCCACGCGGGCTTGGTGCCCGTGAGGGCGGCCCGCCCGGACGGCACGGGGTCCGCCGCGTGGGCGGACGGTATGCCGAGAGCGAGCGCGCCGGCGAGCAGAGGCAGTGTCGCTGCCATGCTCACGGCGCGCCGCCTGGTGCGGCTTGTTCTCATGTGACCCCCTGCATAAGGCTCTTCACCTGGGAGGCATGCGCACTTGATCTGCACATGCACAGCGTCACTCTGGTGAGGAACGGTTCATGCCGGGGACATGTGAACCCCAAGAGAAACCCAAGTCCCGCCGTCGTGGCGGGACTTGAGCTCTTTTGGTGGCGCAAATACGGACTCGGGCGTATTGCGTACGCCGCCCGGCCCGTCACCGCTCACCGCGTTACGTACGCGGTGCGGCCTCCCGCGCCTTCAGCATCTGCGCCATCAGGTCGATCTCGGACCGCTGGGAGTCGACCATGCCCTGCGCCAGGTTGCGCTCCACCTCGGTCGTACACCGCTGGGCGCACCCCTGGGCCATATGGACACCGCCCTTGTGGTGCTCGGTCATCAGCCGCAGGTAGAGGATCTCCGCCTGCCGGCCGTCGGCGGCGCGCAGTCGGCCGAGCTCGGTGTTGGTCGCCATGCCGGGCATCAGCGCGCCGTCCGCGCCGGGCTCGCTGCCCATGCCCATCCAGGCCATCGGCAGCCGCTCCGGGTCCGACTTGGGCAGCCCCCACAGGTCCAGCCAGCCGAGCAGCATGCCCCGCTGGTTGGCCTGGGTGTTGGCGATGTCGTACGCGAGGCGGCGGACCTCCTCGTCCTTCGTACGGTCGCGCACGATGAACGACATCTCCACCGCCTGCTGGTGGTGGACGGCCATGTCACGGGCGAAGCCGGCGTCCGCCGAGGCCGCCGCGGGGGTGTGGGCGGCGGGTTCGGAGTCCCCGCCGGTGGCACTCGCGACCGTGGCCACGGTCGCGAACACCAGGGCCGCCACGACGGCCGCCAGGGACGCCCAGTAGGTGCGGTTCACTTCTGGTCCAGCCCGCCGGTGCAGGCCGCGCCGGGCTCCGGCGTCTGCGGGCCCTGTACGTACTTGGCGAAGAACTGGTTGACCCGCGGGTCGTCCGCGCTGGTCACCGTGACCTGCTTGCCCCAGGCGCTGAGCATGATCGCCCCGGACTGGTCCTGGTACGGGCTCATCAGCGAGTACGGCGTCTTGGAGACCTTGTCGGAGAGCTTCTGCACATCGGCGGCGGGCGCCTTGTCGTTGTACGTCACCCACACCGCGCCGTGCTCCAGGGAGTGCACCGCGTTCATGTCCGGGAGGGGCTTCTTGTAGACCGCGCCGCCGCAGTTCATCCACACCTGGTCGTGGTCACCGCCGACCGGGGGCTTCATCGGGTACGTCACCTTCTTGGTGACGTGGTTGCGGGTGAGCTTCTTGGCGTCCCAGTCCTTCTCGCCGGCGATGGTCGCCTTGGCGTCGGCGGCCTTCTGCGCCTGCTGCTTGTCCTTGTCGTCGGACTCCTTGTTCAGCAGATACGCGCCGACGCCCACGAGCGCGGCGACGATCGCCACCGACGCGGTGATGGCGACGATCTTGTTGCGCCGCTCGCGGGCCTGCTCGGCACGCCGCATCTCGGCTATGCGCGCCTGGCGCGAGTTCTTCGATTCCTTGGTGGCCATGAGGGCTCAAGTCCTTCTGGTGAGGGAGAGGTCGGGGGAGGTTCTGCGGACCCGCGAGGCCCGGTGCCGCTCCGGGGGGCGGGGCTGTGCCGTCCTGCGGCTGCCGGCCCGCGGACGCGGCCGGCCCGGAGACGGCCCGCGGCCGGCGGGAGCGCGCGCTCGGCGGCGCACTCAGGACCTCGGCTCAGGACCTCAGCACCTGAAGGACATGGAGATCGGGGGCCCGGGGCCGGACCCCGCCCCGGACCGGCGCCCCCGAGGGCGGAGCGGCGGCGGGCCGTACCGTGTGCGCGCCGCCCGGCGCCGGGGCGTCGAGCGGCGCCGGGGCCGTGAGCACGGCCGGGTCCGCGTGCGGGAAGAGCCCGCAGTCGCCGCGGTCGTCCGGACAGCCGTACTGCGCCGCCCCGCCCATCGCCAGGGCGTGGTGGGTGCGGGGGGCGGTGGCGTCCGGGCTCGTCCCGCCGCCCGCGCTCAGACAGAGGAAGAGCGCGGCGAGGAGCGTCGCCATGGCGCTCACCAGCGCCATGGGACGTGTGATGCGAAGGCCTCGCACTCCCCCCATAGGCGCAGATGCTAGGCGAGGAAGCGCGGCGCGCGGCAGGGTGGGGTCGGCCAAGATCCGGCCACCGCACGCGGGGGTGTGGACGGGCCCGGGTCCGGGCACCCGTGAGCGACCGTGCGCCGGGACGTTTCCGCATGGGGCGGGCAGCCGGTACCCCCCCACGGCCTCGCCCCGCGCGGCACCCGGTGCGAGGGTGGGGAGGCGACATGGGACGGCTCATTCCGGGTGCGTAATGTGTCGGTAATCCCGGGCCCTGATACTGATGTCTCCCCCTCATGCCCGGGCGGTGGTGCACAGACCGTCTGAACTGCAAGGATGTGGCTTATGGACAAGCAGCAGGAGTTCGTGCTCCGCACTCTCGAAGAGCGTGACATCCGGTTCGTGCGCTTGTGGTTCACCGATGTGCTCGGCTTCCTGAAGTCGGTCGCGGTGGCTCCCGCCGAACTGGAGCAGGCGTTCGACGAGGGCATCGGCTTCGACGGCTCGGCCATCGAGGGCTTCGCCCGGGTGTACGAGTCCGACATGATCGCGAAGCCGGATCCGGGCACGTTCCAGATCCTGCCGTGGCGCGCCGAGGCCCCGGGCACCGCGCGGATGTTCTGCGACATCCTGATGCCCGACGGCTCCCCGTCCTTCGCGGACCCGCGCTTCGTCCTCAAGCGCATCCTCGCCAAGACCTCGGACCTGGGCTTCACCTTCTACACCCACCCCGAGATCGAGTTCTTCCTGCTGAAGGACAAGCCGCTGGACGGCACCCGCCCGGTGCCCGCCGACAACTCCGGCTACTTCGACCACACCCCGCAGAACGTCGGCATGGACTTCCGCCGCCAGGCGATCACCATGCTGGAGTCGATGGGCATCTCGGTCGAGTTCAGCCACCACGAGGGCGCGCCCGGCCAGCAGGAGATCGACCTGCGGTACGCCGACGCCCTCTCCACGGCCGACAACATCATGACCTTCCGCCTGGTCATGAAGCAGGTGGCGCTGGAGCAGGGCGTGCAGGCGACCTTCATGCCCAAGCCCTTCTCGGAGTTCCCCGGCTCCGGTATGCACACCCACCTCTCCCTCTTCGAGGGCGACCGCAACGCCTTCTACGAGTCGGGCGCCGAGTACCAGCTCTCCAAGGTCGGCCGCTCCTTCATCGCGGGCCTGCTCAAGCACGCCGCCGAGATCTCGGCCGTCACCAACCAGTGGGTCAACTCCTACAAGCGCATCTGGGGCGGCTCGGAGCGCACGGCGGGCGCGGGCGGCGAGGCCCCCTCGTACATCTGCTGGGGCCACAACAACCGCTCCGCGCTGATCCGCGTCCCGATGTACAAGCCCGGCAAGACCGGCTCCGCCCGCGTCGAGGTCCGCTCCCTGGACTCCGGCTGCAACCCGTACCTGGCCTACTCCCTGCTCCTCGCGGCGGGCCTGAAGGGCATCGAGGAGGGCTACGAGCTCCCGGCGGGCGCCGACGACGACGTCTGGGCCCTGTCGGACTCCGAGCGCCGCGCGATGGGCATCGAGCCGCTGCCGCAGAACCTGGGCGAGGCGATCTCCCTGATGGAACGCAGCGAACTGGTCGCCGAGACGCTCGGCGAGCACGTCTTCGACTTCTTCCTGCGCAACAAGAAGCAGGAGTGGGAGGAGTACCGCTCCGAGGTCACGGCCTTCGAGCTGCGGAAGAACCTGCCGGTGCTGTAGGGGCGCAGGGTCCGGCATTCGGGCGGTCCCGGCGGGCGGGTCCGGCCGGTGGGGTGTGTCATGGCAGGGGCGGTCGTACGCCGCCCCGCGCCATGCACTGCGAGGAGCCACCCCATGACCCAAGGCCTGAAGACGATCATCTACCCCGTCAAGGACATCGCCGCCGCGAAGGCCCTGTTCGGCGGGCTGCTCGGTGCCGAGCCCGTGATGGACGAGCCGTACTACGTGCAGTTCAACGCGGCCGGGCAGGAAGTGGGGCTCGACCCCAACGGCCACGGCAAGGGGATGACGGGACCCGTCCCGTACTGGCACGTCGACGACATCGAGAAGACCGTGAAGGCCCTGCTCGACGCGGGCGCCGAGTCGCTCCAGGGCGTCCAGGACGTCGGCGGCGGCCGGCTGACGGCCTCGGTCAAGGACGCCGACGGCAATGTGATCGGTCTGGTCCAGCCCTCCTGACGGGCGCGCACGGCGGGCCCGCCCTCGTACGGGGGCGGGAATACCGCCCGGTAGGGGCCGGTTGCGGCTGCTGAGAGCCAGCCGGTTCTGCCGTGCGACCTAAGGATTGAGCATGCCGTTCGTCCATGTCGAGTACTCGGAACGCCTCAGCCGGACCTTCGACCGCCAGGCCTTCGCGCGCGAGGTGCACACCACCGCGCCCACCGTCGTCGACGCCCCGAGCGCGGGTTTCAAGACGCGCTTCCGGCGGATAGAGGAGTCCTACTTCGGCGACGGCGACGACAGCGTCGACGCCGTCTTCATCCAGCTCTCGATCCTCACCGGCCGCACCCGGGAGACCCGCGAGAAGCTGGCCGAGACGGTCCGCGACATCGCCGTCCGGCACGCGAAGGCCTCCGAGGGCCACCGGCTCCAGGTCATGGTCGAGGTCCGCGAGATGGAGCGGGAGTCCTACCGCTCGCACAAGGACTGACCCGAGTACTAGCCCAGATACGCCGGCGCCAGCCCCGCCGTCAGCAGGCGGTGGGGGCTGCCCGTGCCGTCGGCGGGGAGGGTGTAGAGGTCGGCTCCGTAGTCGCCCGGCAGGGAGTACGTCACCGTTCTCCCGTCCTGCCACACCACCTGGTCGTCCACGCTGCGCGGCTCGGCCAGCGGGGTTTCGCGCATGGTGGCGAGGTCCAGGACGTACAGGCGCCAGGGTGCGTCCGCCGGCAGGCCCGGGACGCGTTTCTTGAAGGCGAGGCGGGTGCCGTCGGGGGAGAGGGACGGGCACTCCAGGTTGGTGCGGAGCGTGGTGAGTCTGCGGGACCGCAGGTCGCCGCGGACCAGATAGGTCTTCCCTGCCGTCGCCATCGTCGCGTAGAAGCGGGTGTCGTCGGCGAAGGTGACGCCCCAGAAGTTCACGTCCGAGGCGCGGTACGGGTGCCCGTCGCGCTCGATCGCGAAGTCTTCCAGGGTCTTGGTGAGCCTGCCGGTCCGGATGTCCAGGATCGCCGTGCGGGTGGAGAAGCTGGTGCCCGCGTACGAGTCGCCGCCCACGAAGACCGTCCAGGCCGCCAGATGCCCGGACGGGGAGACCCGCGCCCGGGTCGGGATGCCCGGCAGGCCGTAGTGGGCCCGCTCCTTCAGCTCCGCGTCCAGGATCACCGCCCGGTAGCCGTCCCGCACCGCGCCCCGCTCGGCCTGGAGGCACACCCCGGTGCCGCCGGCCGCGTAGAAGCGCAGGCACTTCACCCCGGAGGCGGTGCGCGGCCCCGACGGGGCGGCGGCCGGGACCGTGGCGAGCTCGTCGCGGTGCGGGCCCCAGGCCATGTTGCGGAAGACGATCCGGCGCCCGGCGCCGGGGGCGAGGGAGACCTCGCCGCCGCGTACCGGCGGCCCGTCCGCCTGGACGTGATTCCTGCGGTCCTCGCGGTCCGCCGCGCGCAGGACGGACGCGGTGGCCACGCCCGCGAGCACGAGCAGGGCCGTGAGCAGGACGATCAGTTTGTTGCGCAGGGTCATGGGTCGTGTCCGTCGTGTCCGTCGTGTCCGGGTCGGCGGGCTCATGCCGGGGTTCCCCCGTCGGTGCGGTACGGGTCCGTCGGGCGCAGCAGCACCGCGCCCGCCGCGCAGGCCGCGAGCGCCAGGGCCGCCGTGCTCAGCGCCGTCCGGTCGCCCCACGCCGTCCACGCCGCGCCGAACGCGATCGAGCAGACGAAGCGGGCCGACGCCTGGCCGGTCTGGATCAACGCCAGCCCGCTGGAGCGCAGTCGGGCGGGGACCGCGCCCGCCGCCGCGGCCATCAGGACGCCGTCGGTCGCCGCGTAGAACAGGCCGTGCAGGGCGAGGACGACGTACGGCAGCGGCGCCCCGCGCCAGCCCGGCAGGAGCAGGGCGTAGGCGCACAGCAGGGCCGCGTGGCCGCCGAGGAAGACCTGCCAGCGGCCCACCCGGTCGGCGAGGCGGCCCAGCGGCACGGCCAGGAGCAGGAACGCCGCCGCCGTGCCGAGCGGCAGCAGCGCGAACCAGCGGTCGGGTACGTCCAGGCGCCGCTGGAGCAGGAGGTAGACGAAGGAGTCGCTGACCGTGGCCAGGCCCAGCAGCAGGGCGCAGAGCGCCAGTCGGCGCACCTCGCGCTCGCCGAGCAGCGCGAGCGCCGCCCTCAGCGAGGCGCGCGGCGCGTCCGGGGCCCGCTCGGGCGCGGTGCGCGCGGGCACGAACAGCACCAGGACGAGGACGCCCGCCGCCGCCACACAGAAGCTGACCGTGAACACCGCGTCGTACCCGTCCACCGCCTGACGAAGGATCAGAAATGCTGCCAGCGGACCCAGTAGCGCGCCCGCCGTGTCCATCGCGCGGTGCACACCGAACGCCCGCCCGCGCGCCTCGGGCGCCGAGGCCAGCGAGATCATCGCGTCGCGCGGCGCCGTGCGGAGCCCCTTGCCCGTACGGTCGGCGGCGAGCACCGCGCCGATCAGCGGCAGCGAACCCGCCACCAGCAGGAGCGGTTTGCACACCGCGGAGAGGCCGTAGCCGAGGACCGCGACCGACTTGTGGCGTCCGCCCCGGTCGGCCAGGTGGCCGCCGACCAGGCGGACGAGCGCGCTGAAGCCGTTGTAGACGCCGTCGAGCAGGCCGAAGCCGAGCGGGGACAGGCCCAGGCCCGTGACCAGGTAGAGCGGCAGGACGGCGGTGACCATCTCCGAGGAGACGTCGGTGATCAGGCTGACCGCGCCCAGCGCGAGCACGGTCGGGGCCACGGCGACCCGCCGCCCGGGGGTGAGCCGGGCGGCGGGGGCCGCGGGAGTGCCGCGGCTGTCTGCTACGTACACGTCAGGAGGCCCAGATGCCCGTGATGTCCGAGGCGTTGGCGGCCTGGCCGGCGTGCGTGGTGCCGTACATGTCCTCGATCGTGCGGAGCACGTCGTAGTGGTTGTACGTGGTCGAGGAGGTCGAGCCCGGGACGACCTGCTGGCCGTAGAGGACGGTCGCGATCCGGTTGCCCGCGAGCCGGTTGTCCTCGTCGAAGGTGACGACGAGCAGGCTGTTGTGGGTCTTGGCCCAGTCCGCGTACGCCTTCAGGTTGTTCTTCAGCCAGGTGTCACCGGTCGAGACCGAGCAGTCGTGCATGTCGCTGCACAGGTTCGGCACGACGTAGGAGACGGTGGGCAGCGTGGTGAAGTCCGTCGGGAACTGCGCGAAGGTCTTCGCGCTGGACGTCGGCACATTGGAGAAGCCGAACCACGGGTTGTGCTTCTGCGCGTACCGGCCGCTGCCGCACGTGGTCGAACCCTGGCTGGGCAGCGACTCGTTGTAGCTCGCCCAGGTCCTCCCCTTGGCGATGATCTCGGACGCCAGGTTGGGCGCGGAGGAGAAGCCGACCTTCACACAGCTGTCGTCCGTGACGCCCTGCGTGGAGCCGGAGAACATCGCGTAGTAGTTGGGCTGGCTGGGGTGGGTCTCGGCGTACGACTGCGTGAGGTTGGCGCCGCCGCTCTTGAGCGTGTTGATGTACGGGGCGCTGGAGCTGCCGATGACCTGGTTGTACGCGTGGTTCTCGAAGACCACGACCACGGTGTGGTCGGGGGTGGGCGGGGCCGTCGTCGTCGAGGCGGCGGACGTGCCGCCGAGCCCGGCCCACAGGCCGGCGGACGCGGCGGCGAGGCCGACGGCGGTGATCAGGGCGGTGCGGGTAC
>NZ_JBJHPC010000195.1:0-11614 GCF_045257485.1 Streptomyces sp. YS-3
CCCGGCACCCCGCCGACGCCCGGCACCCCGGCTGCCCCCGACACCGAGGAGGGCCCGGCATGATGCTCCTCGCCAGCGGTCACCACCCGGTGCACCACAGCTTCCTCTCCCCGACCGGCGTCGAGATCGCCTTCCTCCTCGTCGGCCTGGTCACCTTCGGCGCCGCCATCCTCACCGTCACGACCAAGCAGCTGGTGCACGCCGCCCTCTGGCTGGTCGTGGCCCTCGGTGGCATCGCCGTCGAGTACCTCCTGCTCACCGCGGAGTTCATCGCCTGGGTGCAGGTACTGATCTACGTCGGTTCCGTCGTCGTCCTCCTTCTGTTCGGACTGATGCTCACCAGGGCGCCGATCGGCCGCTCCCCGGACGCCGACTCCGGCAACCGGTGGGCCGCCCTCCTCGTCGCCCTGGCCGCCGCCGGCTCCCTCCTCTGGGTCGTCGTGGACGCCTTCCGTACGACCTGGATCAACCTCGACGGCCCCGCCCAGGGCTCGACGAAGGTCTCCGGCTCGATCCTGTTCCGCCACTGGGTGCTGCCGTTCGAAGCGCTCTCCGTCCTCCTTCTCGCCGCCCTGGTCGGCGCGATCGTCATGTCCCGCAGGAACGGCGACGCGAGCGGCGGCCCCGGGGGCGCCCCCAGAGACAAGGAGCAGCGCTGATGCACCTGATCTATCCGGCCGTGCTCGCGATCCTCCTGTTCTGCACCGGTGTGTACGGAGTGCTCGCGCGCCGCAACGCGATCCTCGTCCTGATGTCCGTCGAGCTGATGCTCAACGCCGTCAACCTCAACCTGGTCGCCTTCGACGTCTGGCTGCGCGACAGCCTCCACGCCGGACAGGCGCTGACCCTGTTCACCATCGCCATCGCCGCCGCCGAGATCGGCATCGGCCTGGCGATCGTCCTGGCGGTGTACCGCAACCGGGGCACCGCGGACATCGACAAGCTCCGCGACACCGCCGAGGGCTCCGGCCCCGACGACCCCGCCGCCCCGGCACAGAAGGCTGAGGCCGCCGCGTGACCACCACGACCCTCGCCGTCCTCGTCCCCCTCCTTCCGTTCCTGGGCGCGGGCGCCGGACTCCTGCTCGGCCGCACCGCCCCCGGTTACGTACGCCCGCTTGCCGTACTGCCGACGCTGGCCGCGTTCGTCCTCGCCGTCGTCGTCGCCGTGGACCAGGGCGGCGGCAAGTCGATCGACGCCTCCCGCCGGCTCACCCCGACCGGATCCGTCCCCATCGACCTCGCCCTGCACCTCGACGGCTTCGCCGTGCTGGTCGCCGTGCTGGTCGGCCTGGTGGCGACCTGCGTGCAGCTCTACTCGACGGGGTACCTGCGCGACGACCCGCGCTACCCCTCGTACGCCGCTCTCGTCTCCCTCTTCACCTCCGCGATGCTGCTCGTCGTCTACTCCGGCGACCTGATGGTGCTGCTGGTCGGCTGGGAGATCATGGGCATCTGCTCGTACTTCCTGGTCGGCCACTACTGGGAGACCCCCGAGGCCCGAGCCGCCTCCCTGAAGGCCTTCCTGGTCACCAAGCTCGGTGACGTCCCCTTCCTGATCGGTCTGTTCGCACTGGCCACCGACGCCGGTACGTTCCGGATCACCGGGGTCGTCCAGGCCGCCCTCACCGGCGGGATCGACCACCCCACGCTGATCGCCCTGCTGCTCCTCGCCGGGGTGGCGGGCAAGTCCGCGCAGTTCCCGCTGCACACCTGGCTGCCCGACGCGATGGCGGGCCCGACTCCCGTCTCCGCGCTGATCCACGCCGCGACGATGGTCGCCGCCGGTGTCTACTTCGTGGCCCGGCTCCTTCCGGTCTTCGCCGCCTCGGCGGCGGCGCTGACCGTGCTCGCCGTGATGGCCGCGGTCACGATGGTCGGCTCGGCCCTGGCCGCCCTCGCCCAGGACGACATCAAGCGCGTCCTCGCCTACTCGACGATCGGCCAGCTCGGCTACATGTCCGGCGCCCTGGCCGTCGGCGACCGCGGTGCGGCCGTCTTCCACCTCCTGTCACACGGCGCCTTCAAGGCGCTGCTGTTCCTCGCGGCCGGCGTGATCATCCACGCGGCCGGCACCAACTCGCTGTCCGCCATGTCCCGCATGGGCGGCCTCGCCCAGCGCATCCCCGACGCGTACTGGACGATGACCGTCGCCCTGCTCGCGCTCTCCGCGATCCCTCCCTTCGCCGGCTTCTTCTCCAAGGAAGCCGTCCTGTCGGCCGCCGAGCACACCGCCGTCGGCGACAGCGCCATCGCCCCGCAGGGCGCCGGCTGGGTCGTGCTGATCGCCGGACTGCTCACCGCTCTGCTGACCGCCGCGTACGCCACCCGCCTGTGGCTGATGGCCTTCCGCGGCAAGGGCGTCCCCGCCCCCGACCACGGCCGTCAGCCCCTCGCCATGAACGCCGTCCTGTGGGTGCTCGCGGTCCCCTCGCTCGCCTTCGGTCTGACCACCGGCTACCTCGACGACTGGTTCGACGGCCACGCGCTCACCCCGGCCCTGACGACCTCGGTGCTCTCGACCGGTGTCGCCCTGGTCGGCGGACTCGTCACCTACGCCACCTGGCGGCACACCAGCGCCCTCGCAGCGCGCATCCCGATCGGCGCGGTCGCCGCCCACCCGGAGGCGGACGGAGGCCTGGTCGAGGAAGAGGCCATCGCCAGCCACGAACCGGCCTACGGCGACATCGCCTCGGCGCAGGACCCGGCCGACCCGGGCCGGCTCCTGCTGGGCCCGCTGCACCGCCACGCGGCCACCGGCTTCCACCTCGACGCGGTCTACCGGACGCTGTTCGTCCGCCCCGTGCTCGCCGCCGCCTCCCTGGTCCGCTTCCTGGACCGCGAGGTCGTCGACACCTACGTACAGGGCGCGGGCGCCGTACCGCGCTGGCTGGGCCGGGCCGTCCGCAAGGCCCAGACCGGCAATGTGCAGACCTACCTCAGCGCACTGCTCGCGGGCTCCGCCGTCCTGGCGCTCGTCGCCGTCGTCCTTGCCAACGCCAACGCCGGATCGTGAGCCGTGATTGATATCAGCGCGTCCGTGATGCAGTTCCTTCTCGCGTTCATCGTGGTCGGCCCGCTCGTCGGCGCGGTGGCGGCGCTGCTGCCCGCCCCGCCCGGACTGAAGGGGAAGTCACCCGGCCAGGCCGTGCTCCGCCACGGCGTGACGGTCACCGGCGCGATCCTGCTCGCGACGATCGTCCTGGCGCTCGGCTTCGACCGCGACCACGCCTCGACGATGCAGGCCACCACGGACATCAAGTGGATCCCCACGCTGAACGTGCGCATCCACCTCGGCATCGACGGCATCTCGCTCCCCCTTCTCGTCCTGACCGCGCTGCTGACCTTCCTCTGCGCGCTGTACAGCTACTTCAAGATGCCCGCGGGCCCGTCCCCGCAGGCTTTCGTCGCTCTGCTGCTCGTCCTGGAGTCCGGCACCCTCGCCACCTTCGCCGTCCTCGACCTGCTGCTCTTCTTCCTCGCCTTCGAGATGGTCCTCATCCCGATGTACTTCCTGATCGCCCGCTGGGGCGGCGACCAACGGCAGCCGGCCGCCTGGAAGTTCATCCTCTACACCCTGCTCGGATCCGTGGTCATGCTGCTCGGCCTGCTGCTCATCGGGCTGAAGACCGGCACCTTCGACATGGTGGCACTCGCCACTGACAACGGCCGGGGGATGACCACATCGGTGCAGGTCATCGCCGTTTTGGCGATCGGGATCGGGCTCGCGGTGAAGACCCCGATGTGGCCGCTGCACAGCTGGCTGCCGGATGCGCACACCGCCGCGCCGACCGTCGGTTCCGTGCTCCTGGCCGGTGTGCTGCTGAAAATGGGTACGTACGGGTTCGTCCGGATCGTGCTCCCCATCGCCCCCGATGGAATGCACCGGTTCGCCCCGTATTTGGCCGCCTTCGCCGTCGCCGGGATCATCTACGGCTCGCTGGCCTGCCTCGCCCTGGCCAAGCGCGGGAACAAGGGCGACCTGAAGCGCCTCATCGCGTACTCCTCGGTCGGCCACATGGGCTTCGTGCTCCTCGGCATCGCGAGCATGACCCCCACCGGCGTCAACGGCGCCCTCTTCGCCAACATCGCCCACGGCCTCATCACCGGCCTGCTGTTCTTCCTCGTCGGCGCCCTGAAGGACCGGTACGGCACGGCCGACCTGGACACCCTCTCGGGCGCGACCGGCGCCGCGCTCTACGGCCGGGCCCCGCGCCTGGGCGGTCTGCTGGCCTTCGCGGCGGTCGCCTCGCTCGGACTGCCGGGCCTCGCCGGGTTCTGGGGCGAGATGCTGGCCATGTTCGGCGCGTTCCGCCCCGCCGACGGCCTCAGCCGCCCCGCCTTCCTCACCTTCATGGCGATCGCGGCCTTCGGCACGCTGCTCACCGCCGCGTATCTGCTCGTCGTCGTCCGCCGTATCTGCATGGGAGCGCCGGAAGACCGCCAGGAGCTGCGGCTCGTGGACGTCCAGGGGTACGAAGCCGCCTCCTGGAGCCCGCTCGTCGCCCTCACCGTCCTCGCCGGCCTCTGGCCCGCGGTCCTCCTCGGCCTCACCGATCCGGCCGTCCACAAGCTCCTCGCAGGAGGCAAGTCGTGACCGTGGCCGCCGCAAGCGCCGCATCCGTCACCGGCGCCGCAAGCGTCGTCCAGTCCGTCGACTGGCTCGCGATCTCCCCGCCGGTGATCACCGCGTCCGCCGCGCTGATCGTGCTGGTCGCCGACCTCTTCCTGCCGCGGGAGCGCAAGCCGCTGCTCGGAGGCATCGCGATCGCGGGGCTCGGCGCCGCCCTGCTCCTCCTCATCCCGCTCCACAGGTCGCCGCGCTCGACCTTCTGCCTCACCACCAACGCCGAGGCGTGCAGTTACACCGTCGACCGCTTCACGCTGGTCATCCAGTTCCTGGTGCTCGGCGGCGCGCTGCTCACCGCGCTGCTGTCGATGACGGACCTCACCGAGAGCGGGGAGAAGCTGCCCGCAGGCGAGTTCTGGTTCCTGCTGCTCTCCTCGGCCGCCGGCGCGGCCCTGCTGCCCGCCTCCCGCGACCTGGCCACGCTGGTCGTCGCCCTGGAAGTGGCCTCGCTGCCGGCCTTCGCGCTCGTGGGCCTCAAGCGGGGCAACCGGTTGTCCTCGGAGTCGGCCCTCAAGTTCTTCCTCTCCTCGGTGACCGCGACCGCGGTGATGCTGCTCGGCGTCAGCTTCGTGTACGCGGCGACCGGCACCCTGCACCTCACCCAGCTCGCCGACCGCCTGGCCGACGTGCCCTACCAGCTGGACACCGTCGCCCAGACCGGCGTCGTGCTCACCCTGGTGGGCTTCGCCTTCAAGACGGCCGCCGTGCCCTTCCACTTCTGGGTCCCCGACACCTACGTGGGGGCGCCCCTGCCGGTCGCCGCCTACCTGTCGGTCGTCGGCAAGGCCGTGGGCTTCTCCGGCCTCGTCCTGGTGGCCGTCATCGCGTTCCCGGCGTACGCGGACGTGTGGGGCCCGGCGCTCGCCGTCGTCGCGGCGCTGACCATGACCGTCGGCAACGTGGGCGCGCTGCGGCAGTCGGCCACGCGCGCGTACAGCGCGATCCGGCTGCTCGCCTGGTCCTCCGTCGGCCAGGCCGGCTATCTGCTGGTGCCGATCGCCGCCGCGGGCTACTCCAGCGACGCCCAGGTCGGCGCGACCGTGGCGTACGCCCTGATGTACGCGGTGGTGAACCTCGGCGCCTTCGCGGTGGCCGCGCTGGTCGCCCGTACCCGGCCGCTGAACCGTATCGCCGACTACCGCGGCCTCTACGCCGAGCGTCCCTTCGCGGCGCTCGCGCTCGGCTTCTTCCTGCTCTGCCTCGCGGGCCTGCCGCCGGGCATCATCGGCCTGTTCGCCAAGGTGACGGTCTTCTCGGCGGCGGTCGACGCGGGCCTGGGCTGGCTGGCGGTCGTCATGGCGTTCAACGTCGTGATCGCCCTGTACTACTACCTGCGGTGGACCGCCGTACTGTTCCGCGCGCCGGAGGAGGCCGAGGCTTCTCCCGAGAAGGCCGAGGCCGTGGTGGCGGCCACGGCGGTGGGCGGGGCGGCCGAAGCCGAACCGGCCGGAGCGACGGGTTCCGGCGCCGGCGCCGGGGGAGTGACCGTGGCACGTCCCCGTGTCCCGGTCCCCATCGCCGCCGCCATCGCGCTCACCGCGCTCGTCGGCGTCGGCCTCTCGGGCATGCCCCAGGTGGCCCTGCACTTCGCGTCCATCAGCCTCTTCTGAGCGGTCGGCCCCCTGCCCGTCCCGCCCTCCCGGGGCCCCGGTTCGCGCAGCGGGTTTGGACTTGGGGGCCCGGACAGGGCAGTGTCATACGCGCGTACGCGTGCGCACGCGTGCCCGGATGGCGGAAGGCCGGCCGGGCAGCCGTAGACGAGTAGGAGCCAGAGCAGTGCTGAGCGGGTTCAAGGACTTCATCCTTCGCGGGAACATCGTGACGATGGCCGTCGGTCTGGCCGTCGGTTCGGCGTTCACCGCCGTCGTCACCGGCTTCAGTACCGCCTTCATCACCCCGCTCATCGGCCTCGCCACCCGGTCGACGGGCGACTTCACCGCGGCGAGGTTCAAGGTCGAGGGCGTCGACTTCCCCTACGGGAAGTTCATCAGCGCGGCCATCGCCTTCCTGATCACCGCCGCGGTGCTCTACTTCCTCGTCGTCGTCCCGATGATGAAGGTGCAGGCACGGCTGGACCGCGACAAGCCCGTCGACATCAAGGCCGCCCTGCGCGACTGCCCCCGCTGCTACAGCCAGATCCCGGGCATCGCCTCCCGCTGCTCGCACTGCACCAGCGAGCTGGAGCCCGACCCGAAGGCGCTGGAGCTGGCCGGGCTGCCCGGGCCGCGCTGACCCACCCGGACGGAGTACGGCGCCCCGGGGCGAGCACAAGGGAACCAGCGGTCCTCGTCTGGCGTTGACCAGTACGGGAGCGTCCACTGGAAAGTGGAAGGACCATCAGGCAAAGGGTTCCCCTGCCGCACCATTTGGAGGGCGTACCGTGCACCGCCGGCACAACGGACTGAGGACCGCCGTCCTTCTCGGAGGACTGTCCGCGCTCCTCATCGTCATCGGCAGCTTCTTCGGGCGTACGGGGCTGGTCGTCGCGCTGCTCGTGGCGCTGGGCACCAACGCCTACGCGTACTGGAACAGCGACAAGCTGGCCCTGCGGGCCATGCGCGCCCGCCCGGTCAGCGAGTTCGAGGCTCCCGCGCTGTACCGGATGGTCCGTGAGCTGTCGACGGCCGCGCGCCAGCCGATGCCGCGCCTGTACATCTCGCCGACCCAGGCGCCGAACGCCTTCGCGACCGGCCGCAACCCCCGCAACGCGGCGGTGTGCTGCACGGAAGGGATCCTCCAGATCCTCGACGAGCGCGAGCTGCGCGGAGTGATCGGCCATGAGCTCAGCCATGTGTACAACCGGGACATCCTGATCTCGTCGGTCGCCGGAGCCCTCGCCTCCGTGATCATGTTCCTGGTCAACTTCGCCTGGCTGATCCCGGTGGGCCGGTCCAACGACGACGACGGCCCGGGCATCTTCGGCATGCTGCTGATCATGATCCTGGGCCCCCTCGCGGCGTCCGTCATCCAGCTGGCGGTCAGCCGCTCGCGGGAGTACGAGGCGGACGCTTCCGGCGCCCAGCTGACCGGCGACCCACTGGCCCTCGCCAGCGCCCTGCGCAAGCTCGACGCGGGCACGAAGCAGCTGCCGCTGCCGCCCGAGCCGCGTATCGAGACGGCGAGCCACATGATGATCGCCAACCCCTTCCGCCCGGGGCAGGGGGTCTCCAAGATGTTCTCGACACATCCGCCGATGGCGGAGCGCATCGCCCGACTCGAACAGATGGCAGGTCGCCGCCCGTGAAGACAATTCTGAACGTCATTTGGCTGGCCCTGTGCGGATTCTGGATGTTCCTGGGCTATCTGCTCGCAGGCGTCCTGCTGTGCGTCACGATCATCGGCATCCCGTTCGGCCTGGCGGCCTTCCGCATCGGCCTGTATGCGCTCTGGCCGTTCGGGTACACGGTCGTGGACCGGCGGGACGCGGGTGCCGCCTCTTGCATCGGCAATGTGCTCTGGCTGGTCCTGGCGGGCTGGTGGCTGGCGCTCGGCCATATCGTCACGGGCTTCGTGCTGTGCGTCACGATCATCGGGATCCCGCTGGGCATCGCGAACTTCAAGCTGATCCCGGTCTCGCTGCTCCCGCTGGGCAAGCAGATCGTGCCGACGGACCAGCCGTTCTACCGGTAGCCGAACCGGCGAAAAAAGTTATCCACAGGGAAAAGTGCAGGTCAGGCGGAGTCTGGCCCGATTGTCGGCGGTCTGGGTCACCATGGGGCCATGACCGAGAACGAGAAGGTGTCCCAGAGTTTCGCGGCCGGTCGCCACGGCCGAATATGAGGCGTGCGGCGCGGCTGCGCGGGGGACCGGGACCGGAGGCGTGGAGCCGCCGCGGCCCGGCGCGTGAGGAGCGGTTCGCGGGTGCCGGCGCCGGTACCCGGGCCACCGCCCCGTCGCTCTGACCGGCCGAACCCGCCGTCCGGGGCCGTGCGGGCGCCTCGGCCCGCCCCGGCCGACGACCGCACGCCGCCTCAGCGCAGCCGCGGGCGCGCCCGCACGGCGTACGCGACCGCCCCCACGGCCAGCACCGCACTGCCCACCGCCACCGACGACGGCGGAAGCGCGAAGGCGAGCAGCAGGCAACCGGCCAGTCCGCAGGCCGCGAGCAGCCGCCCGCCGCGGCCCGGACCGAGCGTCCAGGCCGACGCGTTGGCGATCGCGTAGTAGACGAGCACGCCGAACGACGAGAAGCCGATCGCCCCGCGCAGATCGGCCGTCGCCGCCAGCACCGCCACCACGGCGCCCGGGCGCAGTTCCTGTGTCATGCGCCGCACCCTGGCCACCGGCGCAACCGCGCTGCTGGGCGGTCGCGTCTTCCGGGACGACCCCACAGACACACGACATGGACGACTCCTCACGGGGTCGGCACCGCACGAAAGGCAGGTTCAGGACATGAGCATCGTCAGCTGGATCCTCCTCGGCCTGCTCGCCGGAGTCATCGCCAAGGTCCTGCTCCCCGGACGGGATCCGGGCGGTCTGATCGGCACGACGGTCATAGGGATAGCGGGTGCGTTCGTCGGCGGCTGGATCTCGGCACGCTGGCTGGACCGCCCTGTCGCCAACCACTTCTACGACGGTGCCACCTGGGCGGCGGCGATCGGCGGCTCACTCGTGCTGCTGATCGCCTACCGCATACTCTTCGGCAACTCGCGCGACCGCCGCTGAGACGGCCGGCCGCCGCCGGTCAACCCTTCAGGCCGGTCTCACGGAGGGTCAGATTGAGCCGGCCGCCGGCCAGACCGGTCATCGCCGGGTCGCCCGTGCCGGGCAGGACCTTCGGGACGCCGTGATAGGCGAAGCGCGAGGGGCCGCCGAAGACGAAGAGGTCGCCCGAGGCCAGTTCGACATCGGTGTAGGGGCGGCCCCGGTCCTCGGTGTTGCCGAAGCGGAAGAGGCAGCTGTCGCCGATGCTGAGGGAGACCACGGGCGCGCCGGACCGCTCGTCCTTGTCCTGGTGCATCCCCATACGCGCGTCGCCTTCGTAGAAGTTGATCAGCGCGGTGTCGGGGGAGTAGCCGTCCCCGGCGGCGGGGTCACCGTAGGCGTCGGCCACGGCGGCGCGCCCCAGCGCGGCGAGCCAGTCGGGGAAGGGAGCGACAGGATGACCGTTCACGTCGTCGGCGGTGCGGGTGTACCGGTAGGGCTGCCAGTGCCAGCCGATGCAGACGGTCTGCACGGACATGACACCCCCACCCGGCAGCACGGTGTGCCGGATGGGGACGGGCCCCCGCGCCCACGCCCGGCAGGCGGCCACCAGCTCCCGCTGCCGTTCGGGGGACAGCCACCCCGGTACGTGCACGGCGCCGGGGGCGAGGACGGTACGGGGGCGGGGGAAAAGGGCGTCGCTCATGGGGAGGTACTGGCGGAGGCCGGCTGCACAGCCCCCGACGCCACTGGCACTACCGGAGTCGCCGACGCCGCCGGAACTCCTCCCAGGGCACCCTCCAGCCCCAGGAGGTGCTCCTTGCGGTCCAGGCCGGCCGCGTAGCCCTTGAGGGTGCCGTCGGAGCCGATGACACGGTGGCAGGGGCGTACGACCAGGGCGGGGTTGCGGCCGATGGCGGTGCCGACGGCGCGCACCATCACCGGGGAGGCGCCGATGCGGCGGGCGATCTCCCCGTACGAGGTGGTGGCCCCGTACGGAATGGAGTCCAGCTCCGCCCAGACCCGCCGCTGGAAGTCGGTGCCGGCGCCGGGGGCGTACTCGACCTCGAAGCGGGTGAGGTCACCGTCGAAGTAGGCCCGCAGCTGGTGGCCGATCTCCGCGAAGGCCTCCGGCGCCCGCCGCCAGCCGTCCCGGACGACGGCGGCGCCCTTCTGGCCGGGCATGGAGAGCGAGACCAGCGCGGTCCCGCCCTTCGCGGTGGCGGACTCCTCGCCGACCAGAAGCAGATCCCCCAGCGGGCTGTCGAGGGTCGCGTAGACCGTCATCGCACGTTCCTTTCCTCGCGTACGAGTCTTCGCGTACGAGTCCTTGCGTACGAGTTCCTTGCGTACGAGATCGAGTCTGCGACCCCCGTCCGGCCCGCGCTGGCGGGAATCGGACAGCGCGTCCGAGGGTCAGCGGTAGTTCACGAACTGCAGCGCGAAGTCGAAGTCCTTGCCCTTGAGCAGTGCCTGAACGGCCTGGAGGTCGTCCCGGCTCTTGGAGGAGACCCGCAGCTCGTCGCCCTGCACCTGCGCCTTGACGCCCTTGGGGCCCTCGTCGCGGATGACCTTGGCGACCTTCTTGGCGTTGTCCTGGGAGATGCCTTCCTCGATGGAGGCGAAGATCTTGTACTCCTTGCCGGAGAGCTGGGGCTCACCGGCGTCCAGCGCCTTGAGCGAGATCCCGCGCTTGACCAGCTTGGTCTGGAAGACGTCGAGGATGGCGTTGACGCGGTCCTCGGAGTTGGCCTCCATCAGGATCTTCTCGCCGGACCAAGAGATCGACGCGCCCACGTTCTTGAAGTCGTAGCGCTGCGAGATCTCCTTCGCCGCCTGGTTGAGGGCGTTGTCGACCTCCTGCCGCTCGACCTTCGAGACGATGTCGAAACTGGAGTCGGCCATGTCCTGTGGCTCCTTGTATCGGTGCGTGGGGGTACGGCCTGGCTGCCGAACCGCTGCCCCAAAGCCTAGCCACCCGCACCCGTGCGAAGCGCTGATCAACCGGGTGGCGGAGCACCCCCGGTCATCAGGTATCGTTTACGTCGTTGCCAGGGAGCACCGCCGAAAAGCGGCCATCCCACCGGCGACATCCCATGGCGGTGTGCCCGAGTGGCCAATGGGAGCGGACTGTAAATCCGTCGGCTTAGCCTACCCAGGTTCGAATCCTGGCGCCGCCACGCGATGTGAGACCCCCGTTGAACTGCGGAAACGCAGAATCAACGGGGGTCTTCTCGTTGTCTGCGCGCGCGATCCTTCGATTGCCACCCGAGCTGCCCACCGCCGTGAGCTCCGCCGCACCGGTACCGGAACCGCAAGCACCGTCCCGCACCGCCCCCAC
>NZ_JBJHPC010000196.1:0-11579 GCF_045257485.1 Streptomyces sp. YS-3
GCACGGGGGAGTACGGGGCGGCACGGGGGAGCAACCAACCCTACGAAAGCGATGAACAGTCTGGCGATGGGCCAAGGCTCCAGCGAACCAGTGCCAGCCGGTGAGGCTGATCCAGGTCGGGTGGGTTCACATACTTCTGGGCCTGCGCTCGTGCCCAGTAGTCGAGCGCCACCTGCCGCTCCAGCCGCGCGACTGCTCCCGGTATGCCCCATGGCAGTCCTCACCCGGTGCCAGCGCCGCTACGACCGCGTGTACGCGATCCGGGCAGTTCGAGCACTCGGACACCAACCCCGGCGCGGACGACGGCGAACTTTTTTGAGGCTTTCTCGCGACGCTGTCACACATCGGGGCCGACGCGGTTCAACCAAGTGTGAGGGTGCGCGGCGACGCCGACGCCTTCACACCCGGTCGGTCCACCGGCCGCCCGCCGAAGCCGTGTCACCACGCATAGGAGTCCCCGATGTCCATGGCCTACGTCATCGTTGCCGTTCTCACCGCTGCCTGGATCGGTTTTTCCGGATTCTCGCTTCTGCGCCGGGCGGAGTTCGTCACCCAGCCGCTGATCGACTACGGCGTCCCGCGTCCGTCGTGGACGCTGCTCGGGCTGGTCAAGGCGGCCGGGGCCGTCGGTCTGCTGGTCGGCCTGGCGGTTCCCGCGATCGGTGTCGCGGCCGGAGTCGCCCTGGTGCTGTACTTTCTGGGCGCGGTCATCACGGTGCTGCGGGCCCGCTCGTACAAGACCGTCGTCTTCCCCGTCCTGTATCTCGCGCCCGCCGTGGCCACCCTGATCCTCGGCCACGCAGCTTGAGGGGGAGCCGGTGTGTGCCCGGCCCCCGCCTGCCGACAGGCGCACGCTCGCGCCGCCGGCAGGCGGGTCCACCGGATGTGTGCGGTGTCAATGCCGGGAAGCGACTACACCGCGTACACCAGGTACCTCGGATACGCCGGGGAAAGCCCGGAATCAGAAGAGTTCGCGGTACTGGTTGAAGCCGTAGCCGATCTTGACCTTGGCCTTGAAGGGTGTGGGCGCCTTGCCGGTGCCCTTGTACAGATAGAGGTCGCCCTTGGTGTCACGGGCGATCAGGTCGCTGCGGCCGTCCTCGTCCACGTCGCCGGTGGCCACCAGCTTGTTGAACTGGTTCCAGCCACCGCCGACGCGGACCCGCTGGGCGAAGGGCGTGCGCAGGTCGCCGGTGCCCTTGTACAGCCACAGGACGCCGTCCTTGTCACGGGCGACGATGTCCGGCCGGGTGTCGCCGGTCAGATCGCCGAGGCCCGTGATCTGGGTGTACTGGTTCCAACCGCCCCCGATCCGGGTGCGCGGGGCCAGGGAGCCGTCCGTCCTGCTCTGCCAGCGCCACAGGAAACCCTGCTTGTCGCGCGCCAGCAGGTCGGGGTGCCTGGCGCTCCCAAGGGCGCCCGGCATGAGGATGTTGTCGTACGGGCTCCAGCCGCCGCCGATCCGCTTGAGGTTGCCGTGCAGCCACAGGTTCAGCGTTCCGTCGTCCATGACGTGGTACGCGCCGTCCTGGGAGCCGGTCATCTCCAGGTCGATGGAGACCCCGTACTTGAAGTGCTTCCAGACGTACGCGCCGGAGCGGGGATCGAAGCCGCCCTTTCCGTCGCGCATGTATACGTACATCTGACCCGACGGGAGGATCCCGGACAGGAAGTAGGACGGCGCGGCGGGCGTGGGCTTGTGGGCCGTGGCTGCGGCCTTGGCCGTCGTCACGGCTGCGTTCTTCGCCGAGGGGGACGCGGCGGAGCCGTCGGCGACGGCCGTGCCCGCGGCCGTGGCGGCCAGGACGACGGTCGTCGCCACCGTGGCCGTACGCGCCAGGGCACGCCGACCGCGGAAAAGGTGTTTCACAAGGAACTCCGGACAGTGGATGGATGTGGCGGAACCAGTCCGGGCGCGCAACAGTCGGACGTGCCGCACCGATGAAATGAGCGTGCACGGTCGCGTCGGCCCTGCGGATCCCCCCACGAGGTCTGGACCACAGAATATCGACAGGCCGCCCCGCCGAGCGGACCGGGGCGCACCTCACACCAACGTTTGCCTGCCTCCCGCCAACCCGACGGAGGCGAGGACCTCCTCCTGCCGCGACTGACGCCGAGCGTCACGGCCGCATACAGGACAGGGCCAAGTTCAACACAGTCCCGTCACGTCTTATCGTTCGGTCATCCACATGCGGTACATGATGCTCAAGTCAAGAAACGAGTCAATGGAACTGGAATCCGTTGCTTCCCTGCGAACGCATGTGCCAACGTAGGGATTGCGAACAGCGGCGTGAAACTGACCCTTTCCGCCGGTCTGTTGAACCGCTCATTACGAGTCCAGCTTTGAGCTCTCACGGGGAGATGAGTTCGATTGCCCGGGCAGTTAGTAATTGGCATTGCCATTGCCGTGATCTATGCGGTCGTTGCCGCGCTCGTTCTCAAGTGGGGACGCAAAAGCAAGCAGGGCACGCTCCGCAATAACCCCACGGTAGGTGTACGCACCCGCGCGACACGCAGCGACGACCCCTCCTGGCGCAAAGGCCAAGAGGCTGCGCAACGGCGCTACGCGCTGCTCCCTCCGGTCCTGGGGATCGGCGCCCTCGCTGCTCTTGCCAACGGCTTCGCCGGCGGACCCTATTGGGTTTTCATCACCCTGGTCGCGGTCACTGCGGCAATTGATGCGGTGATCGCCGCCACGGCCGTGTCCGCAGCCGGAGCCGCGGCCCGCCGCGAGGGTCGAGGCCGGGCGTAACGTCGCGCTGCACGGCGTGCGCCCAGTCAGGCGCGCCTCCGCCCCGTGATCCGGGGGTGGAGAACGAATCCTCCACCCCCGGCCCTTGATCGCCGTTGGCCAATGAACGGCTCCCGCCCGGGTGCCTGGCCCACGGATCCACCGTCACAGGCTTCGCGGCAGACGCCGCTTCCTTCGCATGCCCGCTGGGAAAGCGCTTGCCGCATGGGCTCTGCCGACGGTTCCACCACACGACGACTCGCAGAAGGTATCCAATGAAGCTGAGACGCACAATCACACTGTCCTGCGCTGCCCGCAGTCCTCGCCGGAGGCGTCGCGTACGGCTCCGTCGCGATGGCCGCCACACCGGCCGCGGGCACGTCAACCACCGCCGCACAGCACCACGTGAAGTACTCGGATGCCGACATCGTCGGCCTCCTGGTCTTCGCCAAAGGCCGTGCGGCGGACGAGCACAAGGGGCTCGCCCAGCAGATCCGAGCCCACCGATCCGCCCAGAGCGAGAAGGCCACGCTCGACGAGATCGCGCAGTTCACACGTCAACTCAAGGCCGTGGACGCGGACTTCCACGACAAGGTGACCGTGCCCGTCCAGGTCCAGGATCCCTTCCAGGCCAAGGAGGGTATGGAGCGACTCAACTCCGACATCACCAAGTTCATGGTCCAGAACAAGGCGGAGGCGAAGGACGGCGACGCCCACGCCAACGGCTGGGTCTGGCACGACGCCAACGTCCTCATCGAGATCAACGCAGTCGGTGCCATCAACGCTCTCGCCTACGCCAACGTCGGAGCGGCCACGGAGGTGGCCGTCGCCCTCGTCGTAGTGCCGTCCGCGGTGAGCTACGGGTTCGACATGAGTCAGCCCAACAGCCTGGACGCCGACAACACGGTCGCCGCGGTGGCCGCGGGCTTGTAGGCACCGCCCCGCGAAGAGTTACTGCCGTGCACGACAGCCCTGCCGCGCTCCGGCGCGGCAGGGCGCCGGGGCGTGCCCTGGACCGCGCCCATCCACGTACTGCATCACGTATTGGGGTTCATCAGATGGCCAGCGCCTCTACCGGCGACGGTTCCCCGCGCCAACTCGTCGTCTTCGCCGTATCGTCCCTGCTGATCTTCGGCTACCTGGCTTGCTCCCTTTTCTATACGCTGCCAAGCAATGCGCTGAGCAGCAGACATTCGAAGGGTGCCCGGCCGGCTCTCAACATCCTGACTCCGGAGAACTGGGCTTTCTTCACGCGAAATCCGGAGACCGTGCAGAACGGGATCTACGCCGTTGCTTCTGACGGCACCATAAGAAACCTGCTGCACACCCCCCAAGGACTACCTTCGAACATCTTCGGGCTGTCCAGGAAACAGCGGGCACAGGGCCCCGAGTTGGGCTATCTGAATGCCTCGGCCGCGCACAGCTGGACAGCCTGCTCCGGTGTGCTCACTGAATGCGTCAAGAAGGCGTCAGCGCGCGCACCCCACACGCTGCGCAACAGCAGTCCGGTGCCCACCGTCTGCGGAGATTCCTATCTGACCCAGGAGCAGACCGTCCCATGGAGTTTCCGGCACGAAGTGCCCTACACCAAACGCGTCGTCGAGGTAGCACACCTGGACGTACAGTGCGACTGAGCATTGCGGGGCGGGACCCCGTCACCCAAGTCGCGGACCTGGTCGGAGGGCACGACCTTCGCTCACGCTGGTTCGGAGTCGGTCGCAGCGTCATCGCGATCGCGGAGCTCAGCGTCCTGTTGCTGACGCCCATGAAGGCGCTGCTCGTACCAGTGGTGTCGATGGGGGACTTCCCGCGCTGCAACTCCGTGCGGGCCGCTTCGGCCCTCTGCCTGGGCGGCGATGGGGTGAACGACGAGGTCCGGCGCTGGGTACTCGCCGCGGTGCTGCTGGTGGTGGCGAGTGGGTACCGGCCGCGGTGGACGGCGATCCCGCACGCGTGGGCCACCTACTCGATCGCGGTGAGCATCGCGGTGCCGGACGGTGGCGAATCCATCGCCATGATCATGTGTTTCCTCATGGTGCCCATCGCACTGGCAGACGACCGCACCTGGCACTGGCAGCCGGCCACAAGCATGCTGGCCCCATCGTGGCGGGCACTGTCCTTCGTGGCGTTCCTCGCAATCCGACTGCAGATCGCGTTCCTCTATCTCGACAGCGCCATCAGCAAGTTCGGTGTAGCGGACTGGGCGAACGGCACAGCCGAGTACTACTTCCTGCGCGACAACATGTTCGGCGTCGGCGCGCCCTGGGATTCGCTGCTGCTGTGGCTGTCCAAGAGCCCGCCCATCGTGGTGGGCCTCACCTGGGGTGCTCTTCTGATCGAACTGGCCATCGGTGTCTGCCTGTTGTCCTCACACCGGCGGCGCCGAGCGGCCATGGTGATGGACATTCTGCTGCACGGTTCGATCGTGCTGACGATGGGCTTGTGGAGTTTCGCACTCGTCATGATCGGCTCGTCGATCGTCTGCGCCACACCGGACCAGGCGCGTCAAACCCCCGTACCCGAGGAGAAGGCGCAGGCTGCCGCGCCGGACAGGGAACCGACTCCCGTCGCATCCGCCTGAGGTGACGGCGGTCCCTGCGGTGGCTGAAGCCCCCAAGGTGGCTGACGTGCCTTACGTGCCTGACGTGCCGGAGCGCGCCGCGTTCCGGCACGACAGAACAGACTGTCAGCTGATCACAGGTTCGCCGATCCGGAACCTGCTCCCGTTGCGCGGACCAAGGTGCGCCGTGATGTCGACGCGGCGCGTAGCATCCCGAGTCACAAATCGCGTGTCCGCCTCGGCGAGCCGCGCGCCGTTTTGCCCCCGGTATCGGAAGAACACACTGAGGTGGTGGTCACCAGGGTCTACGGGGATCTCCTGGCTGCCCCACTTCCCCGCGTTTTCCCTGCCGTCGAGTTCGATGACGGGCCGCGTCAGAAGGCGGTGAAACAACGCGGCAATGGGCGATAGACTCACTTGGATCGCTACAACTGCCCTGTGATGCACCATGGTTGGAGCCTACCCGCGCGACCCTCAAAAGAGGATCAAAAGCTGTCGAACAACGCGCAATCGAGTCAGGTTGCGCGCTGGACCGGTCGCCAGCGGAACTGTTCAAGTTATGGCGTGAAGCAAAGCCCTCTCCGCTGCACGGAAGAACACGGAAGAAAACGGAGAGCACGGAAGGAGCGAAGGGGGACGTGCGAATGGCGCGTGCATGGTCGACGCACACCACAGCATTGAGCCGCCGGGCCAGGGGTGTGGCCGCCTTGCTCGGGCGGTCAGGGGGTGGGTGCGGGGTCCCAGCCGAATTTGGAGCGCATGCGCCCTGCGGCGATGTGGTGCAGGGCTGTGGCGTGGTAGGGAACGGTGTTGTGGGGGATGGAGTGGAGGGGGAACCAGTCGAGGCCGTCGCACTTGGCGGGTTCGGCGTTGTAGGGGTCTCCGTGCCAGGTGAGGGCGCGGTAGAAGACGCCGAGGCGGGGTTCTTCGCCAGGGGCGCGGTGGTCGATGAAATGGGCGAAGTCGAGCTGGTGGTCGTCGACGCGTACGCCGATCTCTTCCCAGCCTTCGCGCAGGCTGCCGGTGTCGGTGGGTTCGTCTGGTTCGAGGTGGCCGGAGGGAACTTGCCAGAGGCCGGCGGCGTATCCGCCCTTGCGACGGGTGAGGAGTACGTGGCCGTCGCGAATGAGGACGAGGTGGACGTCGCAGATGCGGCGGTGGCGGGTGGGCTGGGTGGTCTGTGGTGCGGTCACGGTGATCGGGCTTCTGTCGTGGGGCCGGTGAGGGCACCGATTATGGCGGGGCCGGGCGGCTTCGGGGCGGCCTTTCACCGATCGGGTGAAGTGCGTCTCAACAGGGTTCGCCACGCAGGAATGCCTGGGTCCGGTCGAGTTGCAGGTGGATGAGTCGGGTGACGTGCCGCGGCGGGCTGGTGAAGAGTTCGTGCTGTATGGTGCGGGTCTTCTTGTCCCAGGCCCAGATGCCGGCGATGCGGCCCGCCACGGTGATCGTGGCGCGTACTTCTCCGATGGGATTGAAGGCCCGCGCGGTGTGAGCGGGGTCGTGGTAGCGGGACCGGGTGGTGAAGTAGCCCTTGAACGAGGGGTCTTCGAAGGCGAGAAGCCGCACGTGGTCCGCCGGCAGCGGCTGACTGGTGCGCAGCTGGTCGACGTCACGACTCAGTGCCATTTGCTCCGTCTCCAGGCCCTGGACACGGACGAGGGTGATCTCTCGGCGCAGGGCGGTGAGAGCGAGGGCGATCTGGGTGCGGGGCAGGCCCGACCACCACAGGAGGTCGCCTTCGGAGGCGGGGCCGTAGGCGTGCAGGTAGCGGCGGATGAGGCGGATGGTCGCGGCCTCAGGGTCTTCGCCGTTCAGGGACAGGCTGGGGTGGGCGTGCGCGAGGAGAGCGAAGTGGCGCGCTTCGCGATGGAGTGAGGTCGCGGCGTTCAGGCAGGCGATGCGGCCGGACTCCCAGGCCCACTTGATGCCCAGACGGATGCCCTCCACTGTGGCGCGGGGATGCTGTTTGCTCATACGTTCTTGGAGATCACGGTAGGAGAGCGGCCCCGCGTGAAGCTCGTTGACGCCGGCCTCGGCCCACCGTGCCAGATCGGTCGGGCTGAGGTGGTGGCGGTGGGCGGTCGCGGCCGTGGCGCCGAGACGCAGACGCAGGGTGGCGGCATGGGCGTCGCCGGCCTGGTCGAGTGGCCAAAGGTGCAGCGTCCGGCGCATGCACCGCAATTTGACCAGACTGCCCCCGGGGGAGAGGGCGCTGCGGAGCTGGTCAGGGCGGAAGCCGTCGAGGCGGGCGTGCGCGGTGACGTACGGGGTGAGCAGCCGGGCGGCGTGGAGGCCGGCTTGGGCGTCGGCGAGCTCGACCAGGTCGATGGGTCCTGAGTGGGCGCCCCAGCCGTGCCGGGCGGCCAGGGCGGCACGCTCGGCTGCGGCGGTGAGCATCAGAGGGGTGTCCAACTCGGTTGCCCTTTGGGGTAGCTGGGAGGAGAAAGCCTTCAGGGGCACCCGAGCATAGTGGAGCTGGTCAGTGCGAGGTGGACGGTTGATGCGGGTGGTGCCGCTCCGGCCAGAGAGAGTCGACCATGGCCGAAAGCTGCTCGTAACCCGTTTGGACGGCGGCGAACTCCTCGTCCGTGCCCCACCAGTGCCGGTGGTTGTGATGGATGTGGTACTGACTCCAGTCGCCGTCCCATCCGGGCTGGCTGCTGGTGTGGCGCAGGCCGAATTCATCGGGGTGGTCGTAGACGTAGGTGCCGGGCAGGGGAACGAACCGGAACAGCGAGACGCGGTCGATCTCCGGAGCGAGGTCGGCAAGCAGCTCCATGGTCTCAGCGGTCGTTGTCAGGTCCTCGCCGGGATAGCCGTGGATCACGAACAGCTTGACGTTGATCCCCGCTGTCCGTGACCAGTGCACCGCGCGCCGGATGTGTTCGGCGGTGATGTTCTTCCGCATCGCCTTGAGGATGTTCGGGCTGCCGGATTCCATGCCGTACTTGATCTCCAGGCAGCCGGCGGCGGCCATGTCCGCCAGCAACTGCTCGTCGACGGTGTCCACGCGCGACAGAGCCGACCACTTGAGGCCCAGGTCGGTGATGTGGGCGCAGATGTCGCGGACCTTGTTCTTGTTGACGATGAAGTTGTCGTCGACGATGGCGAAGCCCTCGATGCCGTACCGGTCGACCATGTCAGCAAGTTCGCGGCGGGCGCTGGCCCCGGAGCGGTACTGGATACGGGTCTGGGAGGCGGCGCAGAACCGGCAGGGGAAGGGGCAGCCCCGGCTGAACATCACATGCGCCATCCGCAGATCCGTGGACGACAGCCGGTCGGTCATCACCAGATCCTCCACGGGCAGCAGATGACGGGCCGGTAAGGGCAGGCTGTCGATGTCCCTCATGAGCGTTCTCGGTGCGGTACGCCCGGGTCGCCCGCGTCGCTGGAAGCAGATGCCCGCCACGTCGTCGAAGTGGTGCGTGTCGGCGCGTGCGAGGAGTTCGAGGAGGGTGTCCTCGCCTTCGCCGATACCGACCGCGTCGGGTTCGATGTCGGCGAGCGTCTGCTCGGGATAGAAGTTGGGATGGACACCGCCCACGAGCACGAGGGGGTCGCGGCCGTAACTGCTGTCGCGTCGGCAGTCGCGGATGATGCCGTACGTGGCGGAGGAGGGGATGGTGAACGCTATCGCCTCGAAGGCGGTGAAATCCCGGACATGGTCGTCCAGGCTGACCTTGATCACGGTGACGTCGTGACCGGCTGCCTCAGCGGTCGCGGCGAGGTAGAGCACTCCGAAGGGCGGGAACTCCTTGCGCTGTTCTTTGAACCGGGCCAGATCGAGGACCTCCGGGTACACCAGGGCTACACGCATGGCTCCTCCAGTTCTCCGCAGCAGAGTCGAACAGGGCCGGTGCACGACAGCCGGCCCTACTGGACAGCGGCTGTCCCATGCCCCAGGGGCGCAGGTGGTGCGGGCATGTCTGGGAACGGACCGCCGGGGCGGACAATCCCCGTTGCTGCCGTCTCTAGCAGGGGGCGGCGGCCCGCCCAAGGCGCGACTTGGCCACTTCGTCGGGGATTGGACTGCGCTGTGGGGAGCGGATCGAGCCGATGTTGCCGGCCGATCCGGCCCACGGTCGGTGATGGCCGATCACCGCCGAACCTTGGAAGCCTTCGCGCGAAGTACCGCACCGGACTTGGACGACCCAGGACCCGACCCGATGCCGTCCTGGCGGACCGCGCGTATTCATCCCGCGCAATCCGCAGTCACCTCCGGCGACGCGGAATCCGCGCTGTCATCCCCCCCCGCCGTCCGGCCAGGTCGGCCGCACGGCTGTTGGCGAGGCCGCGACGGAGGCCGCTCACCGGCCTTCGACGCCGAGGCATATAAGCAGCGCGACGCCGTCGAACGGTGCAGCCTACTCAAGCAGTGGCGCGGCCTGGCCATGCAGAACGGACAAGTTCGCCGTCGCCTACCAGGCCGCACTCCACCTCGCCGCCATCCTCATCTGGACAGCCGCTTGACCGCTGAAGCACCTTGCACGCGAGGATGGTCACATGGACGATCTTGTGGAGTTCCTCGTCGCACGCATCATGGACGACAACCACGCCTACGCCTTCGTGGCCGGCACCCTGGGCGGTGAGGCTCTTCTCGACAGCCATCTCCCCATGCTCGACTTGATCGAGCAACTGGCGAATGACTACAAAGCCATGGCTCCCTCGGACTCCCGCTCGGTCGGCCTGGCATACGCGCTGCGAGTCCTTGGTCAGTCATACGCCGAACACCCTGCCTACCAGCAGGAATGGCGCCCATAGCCTTGCAAGGGGACAGTCCCTAGGCGAGCCACCCGCGGGAACCGGTTCATGCGCTGCGCAGCGTCACACGCCCACACGGCGGAGGCTCTCCCCGGGTCACGTGGACGCGACAGGTTCCCGGCGTCGTTGGGCGCTGTCGCTGATGCGGATCAGGAGGGCGACCATCAGCCAGTTGGCGACCATGGAGGAGCCGCCCTTGGCGAGGAAGGGCAGTGCCTTGCCGGTCAGCGGTATGAGGCCCATGACGCCGCCGGTGACGACGAACACCTGGAGCAGCAGGGCACTGGAGAGGCCGACGGCGAGGAGCTTGCCGAAGGGGTCGCGGGCCAGGAGGGCGGCGCTGAGGCCCCGTTGGACCAGCAGGCCGTACAGCATCAGCACGGCCATCACCCCGGTGAGGCCGAGTTCCTCGCCGACGGTGGTGAGGATGAAGTCGCTGTTGCCCGCGAATTTGATGAGCTCGGGATGGCCCTGACCGAGCCCGCTGCCGGTGATCCCGCCGCTACCGAAACTGAACAGGGCCTGGCCGAGCTGCTCGGAGATGCCGGCCTGCCTCCCTGCCTCGGTGAAGGCGTCCATGGGGTTCTGCCAGGCAACCACCCGGCCGTGTACGTGTGGCTCGACCGAGCCGACCACGCCTGCCCCGAGCACAGCCATGAGTAGGCCGCACACCACCCAACTGGTCCGTTCGGTGGCCAGATACAGCATGATCACGAACAGCCCGAAGAAGATCAGCGACGTGCCGAGGTCCCGCTCGAAGACCAGCACGAGCAGGCTGAGCACCCAGATGGTCGCGATGGGCCCGAGCTGGCGGCCCGGTGGAAGACGCATGCCGAGGAAGCGGCGGCCGGTCAGCGTGAGCGCGTCGCGGTTGACGGTGAGGTATCCGGCGAAGAACACCGCGATCATGATCTTCACGAACTCGCCGGGCTGTACCGACAGCGGCCCCAGCATGATCCATCGTTTGGCGCCGAACTGGTCGGCACCGAAAAAGGCCGGTGCCATCAACAGCACCATGGCGACGGCCATCGTCACGTAGATGTACCGCTGCAGCCAGCGGTGCTCGCGCACCACCAGCAGCACCCCGACACACACGGCGACCGCGATCACCGTCCACACCAACTGGCCATTCCCCGTCGGAGCGATCTTCAGGTCCGGCCTGGCCACGTAAGTCACGTCGAGCCGGTGCAGCAGCACCAGGCCCACACCGGTCAGGAGCAGGGCCACCGGCAGGATCAGCGGATCCGCCCGCGCCGCCCAGCGTCGGACGGCCAGATGCGGCACCAGAGCCAGCAAGAAGACGGACACCGCGAACCCCGCCAGCCCCGACGGCGGCCGGCCCTCCATCGACAGACCCACGTACGCATAGCCGCCCACCGAGATCGACACAACGAGGACGAGCAGCCATGCCTCCGTACGCCGCCGGTTCGGTGCCTGCGCCAACGCCGCGAACGACATCGTGTGGGCGACGTCCTGCCCGGCCCGTTGGTCCCTCTGCCGGCCGCCCCCTGTTAATCCCCGCAC
>NZ_JBJHPC010000197.1:0-11560 GCF_045257485.1 Streptomyces sp. YS-3
AGCGTGGACAGCCCCGCCGCCGTCGTCGTCACGGCGGCCCCCTCGTCCCGGCCCGCCTCCCGGCAGATGTCCAGCGCCTGGTCCCGCAGGCAGTGACCCTCGTCGAGCAGCAGCAGGTCCAGTTCGCGCAGGGCCTCGCGGGGTACGTCCTCGCGCCCGCCCAGCCAGTGCTCGCGCGGCATCACCAGGACGAAGTCCTCGTCGAAGAGCGGGAGTTCATGCACCCCGGGGACGCCGAGCGGAACGGCCAGGAGCAGGACGTCGAGCCGCCCCGCCGCCAGCCCGTCCAGCAGCGACGAGGTCTGCTCCTCGTGGACCTGGAGGTCCAGCTCCGGATACCGCTCGTGGACCAGCCGCAGCACCGTCGGCAGCAGATACGGCGCCACCGTCGGGATCACCCCCAGCCGCAGCACCCCGGTGAACGGCGCCCGTACCGCCTCGGCCTCCTCCAGGAGCACCCCCACCGCGTCCAGCACCGCCTTCGCCCGGACCGCGAGCCGCTCGCCGGCGGGCGACAGGAGCACCCGGCGGGTGGTGCGCTCCAGGAGCTGCACCCCCAGCGCCTCCTCCAGCGCGGAGACCGACCCGGACAGCGCGGGCTGGCTCATCCCGATCGCCGCCGCCGCGTCCCGGAAGTGCAGATGCTCGGCCACCGCCGCGAACGCCCGCAGCTGCGCCAGGCTCGGCTGCTTGAGCGGCTTCCCGGGTTTCACCAGCTTCACCGGCGGCTGCGCCCGCTTCCCCCGGCCTCCCGGCGTCCCCGGCGTCGTCCCCGGCATCCCCGGCACTCCTTTATCTCCTGTCACTGATAAGCACCTCCGATCACGATGACCGAGTCTAGCTATTTCCCTGATCAATGCATCCTGTGCCACCATCGCTAATCCGTCCAACCCCCAGGGAAGACCTCAAAAAGGACCCTTCCCGAACGCAAGGAGAGCGCGTGCTCACTGTTGGTGACAAGTTCCCCGAGTTCGACCTGACCGCCTGCGTGTCGCTGGAGAGCGGCAAGGAGTTCGAGCAGATCAACCACAAGACCTACGAAGGCAAGTGGAAGATCGTCTTCGCGTGGCCCAAGGACTTCACCTTCGTGTGCCCGACCGAGATCGCCGCCTTCGGCAAGCTGAACGAGGAGTTCGCCGACCGTGACGCCCAGGTGCTCGGCTTCTCCGGCGACTCCGAGTTCGTCCACCACGCCTGGCGCAAGGACCACGCCGACCTGCGTGACCTGCCCTTCCCGATGATGGCCGACTCCAGGCACGAGCTGATGCGCGACCTCGGCATCGAGGGCGAGGACGGCTTCGCCAAGCGTGCCGTCTTCATCGTCGACCAGAACAACGAGATCCAGTTCTCCATGGTGACCGCCGGCTCCGTCGGCCGTAACCCCAAGGAGGTCCTGCGGGTCCTCGACGCCCTGCAGACCGACGAGCTGTGCCCGTGCAACTGGTCCAAGGGCGACGAGACCCTGGACCCGGTCGCGCTCCTCTCGGGCGAGTGAGCGGGAGTACGACATGGCTCTCGACGAACTGAAGTCCGCCCTGCCGGACTACGCCAAGGACCTCAAGCTGAACCTCGGCTCGGTCATCGGCAACAGCGAGCTCCCGGCCCAGCAGCTGTGGGGCACGGTCCTCGCCTGCGCGATCGCCTCGCGCTCGCCGAAGGTCCTGCGTGAGCTGGAGCCCGAGGCCAAGGCCAACCTCTCCCCCGAGGCGTACACCGCCGCCAAGTCCGCCGCGGCGGTCATGGCGATGAACAACGTCTTCTACCGCACCCGCCACCTGCTCTCCGACCCGGAGTACGGGACGCTGCGGGCCGGTCTGCGGATGAACGTCATCGGCAACCCGGGCGTGGAGAAGGTCGACTTCGAGCTGTGGTCGCTGGCCGTCTCCGCGGTCAACGGCTGCGGCCAGTGCCTCGACTCGCACGAGCAGGTGCTGCGCAAGGCCGGCGTCTCCCGCGAGACGATCCAGGAGGCCTTCAAGGTCGCCTCGGTGATCCAGGCGGTCGGCGTCACGCTGGACGCGGAAGCCGTCCTGGCCGAGTAGGTCCGAACAGGCTGTGCGAAGGCCCCCGCCGACATCGTCGGCGGGGGCCTTCGCGTACGTACGGCCCGGCCGCGGACCGTGGCCGAACCGGCCTCGTTACTTCTCCGCCGGAGCCGGCCCCGGCCCCGGCGCCAGCTCCGGACCGGGTTCCGGCTCCTGGTCCGTCGGCGGGTCCGCCGCCTGCCGCGCGCTGCGCAGCGCGTTCTCCTTCGCGTACGCCCGCAGGTAGCCCACCACCGTGTTCGTCACCGCCACCAGCGGGACCGCGACCACCGAGCCGCCGATGCCGCCGATCAGGCCGCCCGCGGCGACCGAGAGGACCACCGCGAGCGGGTGGACCCGTACCGCCCGGCCCAGGATGAAGGGCTGGAGCACATGGCCCTCGATCTGCTGGACCAGCAGCACCACCAGCAGCACCATCACCGCCGTGAACACGCCCTCGGTGACCAGCGCGACCACCACCGCGAGCGCGCCCGAGACGACCGCGCCGACCAGTGGGACGAAGGCGAAGAGGAAGATGAAGACGGAGAGCGGCACGGCCATCGGGACGTGCAGGAAGTAGATCCCGAGGCCGATGAAGATCGCGTCGATCAGCGCCACTATCACCGTGCCCCGGACGTACGCGGTGAGCGTGCGCCAGGCGCGCGGCCCCGCTCCGGCGACGCCCGGCCGGGCCTGGGCGGGGACCAGGTGCAGCACCCACTTCCAGATGCGCGGGCCGTCGTAGAGCAGGAACAGCGTCGAGAACATCGCCAGCAGGATGCCGGTGAGCACCTCGACGAGGACGGTCACGCCCTGGAGGCCCGCCGAGGTGATCTCGTTGGTGTTGTGGCCGATGGTGTCACTGAGGTTCTTGGCGACCTGGTTGATCTGGTCCTCGGTGACATGGAACGGGCTGTTGAGGAGCCAGCGTTTGAGCTCGTCGATGCCCGCCCGGACCTTCTCGGAGAGCGTGTCCAGATTGTCCATGACCTGCCAGACCACGAACCAGCCGATCAGGCCCATCACGATGAAGCCCGAGATCGCGGTCACCGCGGTGGCGAGGCCCCTGGGCAGCCCCATCCGCTTGAGGCGGGAGACGGTCGGCTGGAGCAGCGCGGTGATGAACAGCGCGGCCACGAACGCCAGGACCACCAGCCGTACGGCGCTGATGACCCGCATCAGCACCCACAGCGTGCCCGCGAGGATCAGCAGGCGCCAGCCGATCTCGGCGGCCACCCGCATCCCCCACGGCACGGCGTCCACGGGGTCGGGCCGCGCGGCGACCGCGGGGGCGTAGGCGGGCGGCGCCGGGACGTGTTCGGGCGCCGCCGGTTCCTCGGCCGGGGCCGCTGAATCGTCACTGCCGAGCGTCTCGGAGCCGTCCAGGCCCGCGTCCGCGTCGGCCCGCGCCTCGGTCTCCGCCCGGCGTTCGTCCAGCCGTTCTCCCATACGGGTCAGACCGGCGCCCAGCGCCCCGAGCAGCCCCGGCACTTTCGACATGATGCTGCCGTTTCCCTTTCCCCCGCTGAGCGTCCCCACCACTCCCCCCACACCGGAGTCGTCGCCTCCGACCGTACACGGGCAAAGCCCCTCACCGAAGGACGGCGAGGGGCTTCGAAAGGTTGAGTTGCCCGGGGCAAAGAATGCCGGGGACCCTAGTACCAGGTGTTGGCCTGCCAGAACGCCCAGGCGCCACAGGGGCTGTGGTAGCTGGAGTTCATGTAGTTCAGGCCCCACTTGATCTGGGTGGCCGGGTTGGTCCGCCAGTCGGAGCCCACCGACGACATCTTCGAGCCGGGGAGCGCCTGGACCAGGCCGTACGCGCCGGAGCCGGAGTTGACGGCCAGGTAGTTCCAGGTCGACTCGTGGTTCACGATGTTGCTGAAGCACTGGAACTGGTCCGCCGGCACGATCTGCCGGGCAATGGCCTTGACCTGCTCGACCGTGTACGAGCTCTGGACGGGGAACGACGCGGGGTCGCGGGTCGCGGAGCGGCTGGCGACCTGCTCCTTCTCGCGCTCCTTCGCCTTCTCCTCGGCCGACTCCTTCTTGGACTTGGCGTCCTTGGCGGCCTGGAGGCGGGCGGCCTCCTCGGCGGACTTCTTCGCCGCGGCGCTCGCCTGGGCCGACTGGGCGTCCGCCTGCTGCGTCAGGGACGCGGTCTGCACCTGGGCCTGCTGGCCCGCGGGGATGTCCGCAAGAAGCGTCGTGTCGGCGGCGGTCGCCTCGACGTTGTCGTTCGAAGCGGACTGGGGCGCGCCCGAGGCGACGCCCACGACGGCACCGACGGTGGTGACCGCAGTGGCTGACGCCACCGCGAATCCCCGGACCGAGATCCGGCTCACACGGTTTCCTTCCAGCAGCGCCCGCACTGGTGACCTGAGCGGACGCAATCGTGCCCCTGGCTCTCTCCTCCCAACTGCTCAGGTCACGGGAGGAACTGACCCGGTGGGCAACTCCCTTGCGGGAGTGCCGCGTGGTGCTCGGGCGGCATACGGCGACGCTATGGAGTTACGAGGTACAGGTGTGCCGTATGCGGGGCCTGACGGATGCAAGACTTTGCCCGAGAGCGGCGCCGCAAGGCAATTCCCCACCGCGTGTGAAACCTCACACCCCTTCAGCCCCACGTGTTTTGCGCGATTGAGCCCACGAAAAGGCGCCGCCCGGCTAAGCTCAACGGCTTCGCGGGCGGCGCCGATCCGGACGTTCAGGGTCAGATCTGGCCGTCCTCCAGCATTTCGGTCACCAGTGCGGCGATCTGCGACCGCTCGGAGCGGGTGAGGGTGACATGCGCGAAGAGCGGATGGCCCTTCAGCTTCTCGACGACGGCGACCACTCCGTCGTACCGGCCGACCCGCAGATTGTCCCGCTGGGCCACGTCATGGGTGAGCACCACACGTGAGTTCGCCCCAATACGGGACAACACGGTCAGCAGGACGTTCCGTTCGAGCGACTGGGCCTCGTCCACGATCACGAACGCGTCGTGCAGCGACCGGCCGCGGATGTGGGTGAGCGGCAGGACCTCCAGCATGCCGCGCGACGTCACCTCCTCGATCACCTCGCGCGTGGTGACCGCCGAGAGCGTGTCGAAGACCGCCTGCGCCCAGGGGCCCATCTTCTCGGCCTCGGAGCCGGGCAGATAGCCGAGCTCCTGACCGCCCACCGCGTACAGCGGGCGGAAGACCATCACCTTCTTGTGCTGGCGGCGCTCCAGGACCGCCTCCAGGCCCGCGCAGAGGGCCAGCGCGGACTTCCCGGTGCCGGCCCGGCCGCCCATCGACACGATGCCGATGTCCGGGTCGAGCAGCAGGTCCAGCGCGATGCGCTGCTCGGCGCTGCGACCGCGCAGGCCGAACGCCTCCCGGTCGCCGCGCACCAGCTTGACGTTGCCGTCGGCCGTGACGCGGCCGAGCGCCTTGCCGCGCTCGGACTGGAGCACCAGGCCGTTGTGGACCGGCAGGTCCGCGGCCTCCGGCACGTAGAGCGTCTCCTCCTCGAAGAGAAGGTCCACCTGCTCGCCCGAGAGCGACAGTTCGGACATCCCGGTGAAACCCGAGTCGGTGATGGCCAGTTCCGCCCGGTACTCCTCGGCGAGCAGGCCGACCGACGACGCCTTGATCCGCAGCGGCAGGTCCTTGGAGACGACGGTGACGTCGTACCCCTCGGCCTGGAGATTGCGGGCGACGGCGAGGATCCGTGAGTCGTTGTCCCCCAGCCTGTAGCCGGCGGGCAGCACGCCGGGATCGGAATGGTTGAGCTCGACGCGGAGCGTGCCGCCGAGGTCGCCCAGCGGGATGGGTGCGTCAAGGCGTCCGTACCGGACCCGGAAGTCGTCGAGCAGGCGCAGGGCCTGGCGCGCGAAGTAGCCGAGTTCCGGATGGTGCCTCTTCGCCTCCAGTTCCGTGACCACGACGATCGGGAGCACCACTTCGTGCTCGTCGAACCGGGCCATGGCGTTGGGGTCGGCCAGCAGGACGCTGGTGTCGAGGACGTAGGTGCGCCGGTCGGGCATGCGGCGCTTTGTGCTGGTCACCACGGAAGGACGTACCCCCTCGGAAGAGGTCGGGGTGCGACGGCGTCGCGGGGGTGGGGGCCGGGCTGTGGCCACGCTGCGCGGGCCGAGCACCGGCCCTCCGCTCCGTACGTGCACAGTGCACGCGCGTCCTGGTGCAAAGGGCCTCCCGGGTGAGCGGCCACTTCTGGCCGTTCAACTGGAGGGGGTATTCCCTCGAACAAGCGCGGCCATGCACAGGCATATGCGCTTGGTGGGGACCAATGTGACTGACTTCCGGTCAGGATCCGTCGGGACACACGTGACGGACCGTGAAGCGGTGGGGCACAAGGGGCGGGAGAGGCTGCAGGGGCGGATCAGGTCCCGTAGCGCCGGTGGCGCGCCGCGTAGTCGCGCAGGGCGCGCAGGAAGTCCACCTTGCGGAAGGCGGGCCAGAACACTTCGCAGAAGTAGTACTCGGAGTGCGCCGACTGCCACAGCATGAATCCGGACAGGCGCTGCTCGCCACTGGTGCGGATGACCAGGTCCGGGTCGGGCTGGCCGCGGGTGTAGAGGTGTTCGGAGATGCTGTCGATGGAGACGGTCTCGGCCAGCTCCTCGAAGCCGGTGCCCTTGGCCGCCGCGTCGAGCAGCAGCGAGCGGACCGCGTCCGCGATCTCCTGACGGCCGCCGTAGCCCACGGCGACGTTGACGAGTATGCCGCCGACGTCGTGCGTGGCCTGCTCGGCCTCCTTGAGCACCGACTGCGTACGCGCGGGCAGCAGGTCCATCTGGCCCACGTGGTGGACACGCCAGCGCCCGTCCGCGGCCAGGTCGCGCACCACGCCCTCGATGATGCCGAGCAGCGGGACCAGCTCGTTGTCGGGCCGGTCGAGGTTGTCCGTGGAGAGCATCCACAACGTCACGACCTCGACGTCCGTCTCCGCGCACCAGCCGAGCAGTTCGTGGATCTTGCTGGCGCCCGCCTGGTGCCCCTGCTCGGGGCTGCCGCCGGAGGCCTTGGCCCAGCGCCTGTTCCCGTCCAGGATGACGCCGATGTGCTTGGGCGCCTGGTCGTGGTCGAGGCGACCTTCCACCCGGCGTGCGTAGAGCCCGTACACCAGGTCGCGCAAGTTCACCGATTCCACCCTCTCGTTGCTTCCGGGAGCCGCCGCAGCACCGCATACGGCCCTCCCCCAGTGCCTGTACGGCCTGAGGGCACCCCCAAGGAAGGCACAGTACTGCGGACGGGTCACAGGGGCCCAACTCGGCCTGTCACAAGTCCGTGATAAGCAGGGAAACGTGACTGAATCCCTCCCCCTCCACCACATCGCCGCCGACGACCGCTACGACTCCATGGAGTACCGGCGGACCGGCCGCAGCGGTCTGAAGCTCCCCGCGCTCTCCCTGGGCCTGTGGCACAACTTCGGCGACGACCGCGCCCTGGGCTCCCAGCGCGCGATCCTGCGCCGCGCCTTCGACCTGGGCGTCACCCACTTCGACCTGGCCAACAACTACGGCCCGCCGCCCGGCTCGGCCGAGCTCAACTTCGGGAAGATCTTCGCCCAGGACTTCCGGGCGTACCGGGACGAGCTGATCATCTCCACCAAGGCCGGCTACCAGATGCACCCGGGGCCGTACGGGGAGTGGGGCTCGCGCAAGTACCTGCTCTCCTCGCTGGACGCCTCGCTCGCCCGCATGGGCCTGGAGTACGTCGACATCTTCTACTCGCACCGCTTCGACCCGGAGACCCCGCTGGAGGAGACGATGGGCGCGCTGGCGTCCGCCGTCCAGCAGGGCAAGGCGCTGTACGTGGGGGTGTCCTCGTACACCAGTGAGCAGACCGCCGAGGCGGCGCGGATCCTCAGGGAGATGGGTGTCCCGGCGCTCATCCACCAGCCGTCGTACTCGATGATCAACCGCTGGACCGAGGACGACGGCCTGCTCGACACCCTGGAGGAGGCGGGGATGGGCTGCATCTCCTTCGTGCCGCTGGCGCAGGGGCTGCTCACCGACAAGTACCTCAAGGGCATCCCGGAGGGCTCCCGGGCCACCCAGGGCAAGTCGCTCGACCCGGGTCTGCTCAGCGACGAGGTGGTGCGGCGGCTGAACGGGCTGAACGACATCGCGGTCCGGCGCGGCCAGTCGCTCGCCCAGCTGGCGATCTCCTGGGTGCTGCGCGACCCGCGGATGACGTCGGCGCTGATCGGCGCGTCGAGCGTGAAGCAGCTGGAGGAGAACGTGGCGGCCCTCGCCGGGGCGCCGCTGACGGCCGAGGAGCTGAAGGAGATCGACACCTTCGCGGTGGACACCGCGGGCACCAACATCTGGGCCGGGCGCGGCTGATCACCCGTCCGGGGCGCCGGCTCACAGCGGATCCACAGGAACCGCCGCGGCACGCCCGCCCCGAAAAAAACGGGCCGGTCCGTGGGGGGGATACGGACCGGCCCGAGGGGGGGTTTCCACCATAACCCTTCGTAAGTGATGGTGGGGGCCACGGCGTGCCGGAACTACGCTCCGAAACCGGCCGGGCACCGCGCGCCCACCTTCGAGGGCGCCCCCACAAAGGGGACCCGGCGGGGGGTCACACCCTTGACCGCGCAGGTCAGCGCGGTAATGACCGGCTCCGGCCGCACCGCGCGCACCCGGCCGCGGGGCCTGGATCCCCTGCGGATGTGCCGCGCCCCACTCACCCGGGCGGGTGAGTGGGGCGTGGGCCGGCCGGGGCGCGTCAGCGCCGGAGCAGGGTGATGCCGTCGCGCTGGGCGACGACGCGGTAGCCGTAGGCCTGTTCGGCCTTGACGAGCTCGGCCTCCTGACGCGCCCTCGGGTACGGCCAGGGGCCCGGCGGGTACGGCCAGGACTCGGGCGGCACCCGGTCGTACACGATCCACTGGGCGCTCGGCGGCGGCACCTGCGTGCCCGTGTCGTACAGCCGCCAGTGGACCGGGTAGGTCGGGAAGAGCACCACGTCGGTACGGGAGGTGAGCTGGGGCGCCAGCCGGTTGGAGGCGGCGACGGTGGCGCCGTCGGGGATGCGGTCCAGCAGCTCGTGGGCGGCGGCGATGTGCTCGGTGGAGCGCCAGGTGGAGCGGTGGACGAGCTGGGCGAGCGGGAACGACGGGATCAGGACCAGCGTGACGGCGGCGGTGGTGACGAGCGAGGCCCGCACATGGCGGCGGCCCAGGACGTCGCCGGAGCGCCGGTAGGGGGCAAGGGCGTCGGTCATGGCGGCCAGCACCACGGGCATGAGCACGGCCGTGTAGTGGAACGAGGTGCCCCAGTGGAAGGGGTTCTGCGAGAGCATCCGCCAGCCGAGGGTGGGCACCGCGATCCAGGCGAGCGGCGAGCGCAGGGCGATCAGGGCCGTCGGCGCGAAGACGAGGACCAGGGTGGTGGCCTTCACCTCGGGGCGCACGGCGTCGAGCGGGGCGAAGGCCAGGGTGGCGAGCAGTGAGCCGTGGGCGGGCTCCAGGTTGGCGGCGTGCGCGTAGGTGCCGGCCGGGCTGAAGAACGGCATCAGCACCTTGAACTCCAGCGCGCTGCCGAGCAGCCCCGCGGCGGCGGTCGCCAGACCCAGCCGGCGCCGCCCCTTCCAGGCGATGTACCCGCCGATCGCGGCGAGCGTGAGCCCCAGGTCCTCCTTGACGAGCAGCAGCGGCGCCGCCCACGCCACCGCGGCCCCCCAGCGCCGCAGCGCCAGCGCCTCCAGGGCGAACGAGACGAGCGGCACCGCGAAGCACACCTCGTGGAAGTCGAACGCCACGGCCGAGGCGATGCCCCAGCTCAGCCCGTACGCGAAGGCCACGACATGGGCCGCGCGCCGCCCCAGCGCCTGCCGGGCGCGGCGGGCGAGCGGCACGACGGCGAGCGCGAACAGGGCGGCCTGGGCGAAGAGCAGGGTGTACGGGGAGGGCGCGAGGCGGTAGAGCGGCGCCAGGACGACGAGCACCGGGTGGAAGTGGTCCCCGAGCAGGTTGAACCCCTCGCCGCGCAACGGTGAGACGGGGGCGCGCAGTTGGGCGTAGGCCTTCACGGCCTGCTCGAAGATGCCGAGGTCGTAGCCGGTGGTGCGGATCAGCGCCTGACGGCGGGCGCCGACGGTCGCGTACAGCGCGAAGAGCGCGGCGGCCCACCCCCACCACAGGAGGGCGGGCCGCCGCGTGTGGGTGTTCTTCCAGTCGGCGAGGGCGGCGGCGAGGGACCGGCGGGGTGCCGGATCACGGCTGACGACCCGGATGGTGCCCGCGGATCTGTTCGCCCTCGCCGCCCTGACCGGCCACATTGTCCGGGTTGTCCGCATCCGTTCCATATGGTCGGATGCTAGGCCGCTCAGGAGGAGCGGAGCGGCTTCCTGGCCTCGATGAGGAACCGTGTCGCATGGGCGACGAAGGGCCCGTCGGTACGGATCTGCTCGTCCAGCTCCGCCAGCCGGTCCCGGTACTCCTCGACCGTGAAGCCGGGCACCATCCAGACCACCTTGCGCAGGAAGTAGACGACGGCGCCGATGTCGTGGAACTCGGCGCGCAGCTTCTCCTGGCGCAGATCGGAGACCTGCAGCCCGGCGGCCTCGGCCTCGGCGCGGGCCCTGCCCGGGTCGCGCCTGCCCCGGACGTCCGCGGACTGCGGACCCAGGAAGTACTCGACGAGCTCGAACACACTGGCGGGTCCGACCTGTTGGGAGAAGTACGCGCCGCCCGGGGTGAGGACGCGGGCGATCTCCGTCCACCAGGTCTGGACGGGGTGACGGCTGGTCACCAGGTCGAAGGCGCCGTCAGCGAACGGGAGCGGCGGTTCGTCGGCGTCGGCGACGACCGCGACGCCGCGCGGGTGGAGCAGGGCGGTGGCCCGGGCGATGTTCGGCGGCCACCCCTCGGTGGCGACGGCGAGCGGCGGCAGCTGCGGGACGGCGGCCAGGACCTCGCCGCCGCCGGTCTGCACGTCGAGGGCGGCCGTGGCCCGGGCCCAGCGCGCCGCCATGGCACGGGCGTACCCCCAGGACGGGCGCTCCTCGGTGGCCCGTCCGTCCAGCCAGGAGAAGTCCCAGCCGTCCACCGGGGCGGACGCCGCCTCGTCGATCAGGTCTTCGAAGGTGCGGGTGTTGTGGTTGCGGATGGTTTGCGCCATATTCCGGACCCTACGCGTCTTGTCCGCCCGAGGGGCCGAATAACTGCGCGTCCGCTACGCGCCGAGGCCGCCGAGGAGCAGGCCGAGATAGGTCCCGCCGAGCATGAAGGGGCCGAACGGGATGGCCGCGCCGCGGTCGGCGCGGCGCGCCAGGATCAGCCCGAGGCCGTACGCGCCGCCGGCCGCGAATCCCGCGAAGGCGCCGGTGAACAGGACGCCCCAGCCGTACCAGCCGAGCGCCACGCCGAGACCCACGGCGAGCTTGACGTCACCGAAGCCGAGGCCGGCCGGGTGGAGGAGGAAGAGCACGAAGTACGCCCCGCCCAGGGCCAGTCCGCCGAGCAGGGCGTGTCGCCAGGAACCCGCCGGGTGCGGGGCGTACTTCGTGCTCTTCCTCCTCCACCCGGCCGGCCTCGGC
>NZ_JBJHPC010000198.1:0-11547 GCF_045257485.1 Streptomyces sp. YS-3
GCCGTACGCGGGCAGTGCGGGCGGGGCGCCCGCAGCGCACCCGCAGGGCGCCGACGGCTGGCCCACGCCCCCGCCCGCACTGCCCGCGTACGGCGGCGGAGGCGGCGGCCCGGTCTGGGGCGCGCCCGCGCCCGAGCCGCAGCGTCCGCGCCGCCGCGGCGGCCTGATCGCCGCCGTCCTGGTGGCCGCGCTGGTCGCGGGTGGCGTCGGCGGCGCCATCGGCTACTGGGCGGCGGACCGCGAGGACGGCTCCGACGGGTCGACCACGGTCTCGGCGTCCGACACCCCCAAGGACTTCAAGCGCGAACCGGGCACGGTCGCGGCGGTCGCCGCCAAGGCGCTGCCGAGCGTCGTGACGATCGAGGCGCAGGGCGGTGACGGCGAGGGCGGCACCGGCACGGGCTTCGTCTACGACCGGGAAGGCCACATCGTCACCAACAACCACGTGGTGGCGTCGGCCGCCAACAGCGGCAAGCTGACGGCGACCTTCTCCAACGGCAAGAAGTACGACGCCGAGGTGGTCGGCCGCGCGCAGGGCTACGACGTGGCTGTCATCAAGCTCAAGAACGCCCCCTCCAACCTGGTCCCGCTCGCCCTCGGCAACTCCGACCAGGTCGCCGTGGGTGACTCGACGATCGCGATCGGCGCGCCCTTCGGTCTCTCCAACACGGTCACCACGGGCATCATCAGCGCCAAGAACCGCCCGGTGTCCTCCAGCGACGGCGCCAACTCCAAGGCGTCGTACATGAGCGCCCTGCAGACCGACGCCTCGATCAACCCGGGCAACTCGGGCGGCCCGCTGCTCGACGCGCGCGGTGCGGTCATCGGCATCAACTCGGCCATCCAGTCGGCCGGCAGCGGCGGTTTCGGCCAGTCGCAGGCGGGCTCCATCGGCCTGGGCTTCGCGATCCCGGTCAACCAGGCGAAGAACGTGGCGGAGCAGCTCATCAAGACGGGCAAGCCGGTCTACCCGGTGATCGGCGCGACCGTCGCCATGGACCAGAAGGGCCAGGGCGCCAAGATCTCCCCGCAGGCGTCCGGCGGCAGCGCGGCCGTGGTGGCCGGCGGCCCGGCCGACAAGGCGGGCCTCAAGCCCGGCGACGTCATCACCAAGTTCGGTGACACGGTGATCGACAGTGGCCCGACGCTGATCAGCGAGATCTGGACGCACAAGCCGGGCGACCAGGTCCAGCTCACGTACCAGCGCGACGGCAAGGAGGCGACGGTCACGGTCACCCTGGGCGAGCGCATGGGCGACAGCTGACCGCACCGCCAGCCGGGCCGAACTCGGCCCCGGTGACGGAGGCCTGTCCATCCCCCGGCAGGCCTCCGCACCACGATGACGCCTCCGCTAGGCTGTAGCAGCCCCGCCGCCGGTCGCTCCGGGACGGGGCGAGGGTGGGTTGCCCGAGCGGCCTAAGGGAACGGTCTTGAAAACCGTCGTGGCAGCGATGTCACCGTGGGTTCAAATCCCACACCCACCGCAGATGAACGGCCCCTGACCTGGTGTATCGGTCGGGGGCCGTTCTCGTGCGCGCTGTCCGCCAGACCCCGTGGTTCCCCGTCGGTTCCTGGTCGATCGGGCACGGGAGGGGCACGGCCTTTTGGCAGCAATGGAAGTCCGTAGGATGGCAGACGGGGCGGAGCTGTAGCGCAGAGGTAGTCGCGCGCGGTCTCCAAAATCGCGAGGACGCCGGTTCGAATCCGGCCGGTTCTGCCTTCCCACCTGTCCCAGCCCACCACTCTCCCTAGCTCCCATCCCGTCTGCCGTCGACCCACACGTCTGTGGAGCGGGCGTGGTTCAGGGCGTCCAGGTGGAGCGCGCCACTGTACGAACGACCTGGACGCCCTGGGCCGCGTCTGCTCGGCTCTGCCTGGGTCGACGGTGGACGGGATGGGAGCTTCCCACGCTCGCCACGATGTGCCCGCGGCCGGGAACGGCGCCCCCTCCATCCCGGAGTCGGCCGATCCCCCGCCGGAGGCATGTCCTTGATCCTTGCGGATCGTGCGGTGCTCTACTCAGGGGCCGTAGTTCGCTGCGGCCCCAGGGACCGGCCCCTGCGCCGAAGGCGTGTGGGGGCCGGGCCAAGGGGCCAGCCCGCGCCGTGCGCGGGCACTTGATGAGGTAGAGAAACTTGTAACAGCTCAGGCGCTCATGGGCTGAGGGCTAGCCGTCCGGTCGGTGAATCCGTGTACGGCTTCTCGGGTGAGGCGCTGGGCTAGCCATCCTGAGACGCGCGGGCCGCCGTTGACGGCACCGCCGTGGAGAACGGTCCGCACATGCTGGAACCCCTGCTCCAGGTAGTAGCGCTGTAGCGGCTTGTTGGATGTCCAAGCGTCGAGGCGAATCCACTTAGCGCCTGCTCGGTACGCCCGGTCGCCCGCCCAATCCAGCAGTCGCCCGCCCAAGTTTTGTCCCGCGTAGTCGCGAGAAACCGTCAGCTTGTTGACGAACAGCGACGGCTCCGTCAGTTCCTCCTCCGTCCACAGCCCCTCCTCTGCTTCAGGGGTAAGGGTGATGGTTCCGGCGGTTACCTCCCCATCCCGCAGCATGAAGACGGTGCCCTGTTCGATGGTCTTCAACAAGCGATCCGCGGGGTAGGGACGGCTCCACTGATCACTGCCAAGTCGGCTGATCCAAGCGGCGGCTTCCTGGCGGAAGGCCAGCAGATGGTCAAGATCCGCGGGCGTTGCATTGGCGATCTTCACTGGGATTCGTTCTCGTCTCGGCCGGAGAGGTCGCCGATCTGGTAGTTCATGCGGTTGAGATCGCCGCGCATGGTCGTGATCGTGCAGCGGATAGGCCGGTCGTGTGAGTAGCCCGTCCGGGTCCAGAGCAGGACGGGGATGCCCGCGCCGATCTCCAAGAGCCGAGCCTCTTCCGGAGTAGGCATGCGAGTCGCGATCTCATCCCTGTAGCCGATTTGCTCTATGCCGAGACTCGACAGGTAGCGTGTTGTGCCCTCTGCGATGTCACCCGGGTCTGCGAGACGCGGAGCCTCCGCGAGGAGCCAATCCGGGTAGTGGGTGGCCTGAGTAGACCAGGGCACGTCATCTACGAACCGGTGGCAGAACCGCAAGACGGAACGCGCACCTGTCTCGATCTTCAAGCGCTCGGCGATGTACTGAGGCGTGGTGGTCACCTCGACGCGAAAAGTCTGGTGAGGGCGCCGACCAGCGTTAGATACGTCCGTGGAGTACGCGTCACCGTTCTGCGGGAAGGTCAGATTCTCGAAGCGGGAAGCGTTCAGCTCGAACACCTCGTGCCTGCGTACCTCGTAGCCAAGCCCTTGACTCGACGAGATGAGCCCTTGGCCCACCAACAGGCCTAGACCGGACCTGACGGTGTTGCGCGATGCGTCAAATCTCGCTGCAAGCTCAGCCTCGGACGGCAGACGACAGCCGGGGCCATACGTGCCGTTGTCGATCTCGCGACGTAGCGCGTCGGCCACTTGTTGGTACTTCGGCTGCTTGCTCATGCCCCCATCATGACGCACTCGCTCAACTTGTTGGTACATGTTCGCGCGAAGTGCTTGACGCCTCACTCTCGGTGCCTCACTCTCTAGGTGTCAGCTTGTACCAACAAGTTGAGCAAGAGGTCCAAGAGGGCCATTCTGTGAGAGTGAGGGGACAGCTATGCCTTCCTTCAAGATCGACCTTCAGACCGCGGTGGTGTTCGTGGCGACCGCGCCGACGCCGAAGCTGGTGAACCAGAAGACGGGTGAGCGGGCGGTGGATCGCGAGACGAACGCGCCGCTGTCGACCGTGGGTCTGCTGGTCTCGGACGACGGGGAGGGCAACCTCTACCAGGTGACGGTCCCGGAGACGGGTCTCCCGGCGGACCTTGCGCCGGGGATGCTGGTCCGGGTGACCGGGCTGAAGGCCCGTGACTGGGAGAACGAGTTCAACGGCCAGAAGCGTCACGGCATCTCGTTCCGGGCGATCGCGATCACGACGGGGGTCTGATCATGTCTGGCCCGATCGTGTGGCTGGAGGCGTCGGGCGCCTTAGCGGCGGCTGGTGGCGTCGGCTATGCCAAGGTCCGTGCACCGCGGGCGTACTGGGCGGCGGTCGGCTTGCCGATGACCTGGGGCCGCTTCGTCCTTTCGTACCGGAACACGATGGATGTGTGCGGGCTGACGGTGCAGCCGTCCGGTCTGCGGGCGTTCATGGCGCGCCGGGTCGCCCGACACGAGGTCCGGCCGGTGGCCCCGAAGGTCCGCCGGGTGTGGGGAACGTCGACCGGTTTTCGGGTCACGCTTCGGCTGCCCGCCGGTCTGGAACCCGCGGACCTGGCCGCGGCTTCCGAGCGTCTGCGCCACGCGTGGGGCGTTCACGCGGTCCACGTCCGCCCGACCAAGCCGGGCTTCGTGGAGCTGCGGATGACCGGCTTCGACCTGTTGCGCCGGGTGCGGATGCCGAAGAAGTCGGCGCCCCGCGAGCTGATCGTGCCGGTCGCACTCCGGGACGACGGCACCGCCTACGTGCGGAACTACCGCGAGATCCCGCACGCGCTGACACTCGGCGCGAACCAGTCGGGGAAGTCCATGTACCAGCGCAACCTGATCAAGGGGCTGGCTCAACTTCCCGTCGCCCTGGTCGGGATCGACTGCAAGCGCGGGGTCGAGCAGTCCCGCTACGCCCCGCGGCTGTCCGCGCTCGCGACCACCCCGGACGATGCCGCCTCACTGATCGATGTGCTGGTGGCTGAGATGGAGGATCGCTTCGATCTGCTGGCCAAGCAGGGCGTCTCGGACCTGTGGGAGCTGCCTGAGTATCTGCGTCCGGCGCCGGTCGTGGTCCTGGTCGATGAAATCGCGGAACTGTTCCTGATCTCCTCCAAGAGGGATGAGGAGCGCCGCGAGCGCATCGTGACCGGCCTGATCCGGCTCGCTCAGCTCTCCCGCGCGGTCGGGATCTATCTGGAGATCTGCGGGCAGCGCTTCGGCTCGGAGCTGGGCAAGGGTGCCACCATGCTTCGGGCCCAGCTCACCGGCCGGGTGGTGCACCGGGTCAATGACAAGCAGACCGCGGAAATGGGGCTGAACGACGTGGCCCCGGAGTCCGTCCCGGCCGCTTGCACGATCCCTGCCGACCGTCCCGGCCAGGCTGTCGCCGCGGACGCGTCCGGCGGCTGGGGCCGCATCCGGACCCCGCTGACCTCGGTCGAGGACACCGTGGCCGCCTGCCGCGAGTTCGTCCATCTGATCCCGGATATCCCGGCCCTGGAGCCGTTCCGGCCGGTCGTGCCGCTTGATCCCACGCTGATCATCCCGCCCATGCCGAAGCAGGCTCCGGCAGCTTTCTGACCTGCTGCTCCATCCGGTTGGCGTGACCGTCTCGCGCCAGGTCCCTACCCCGCCCATGCCTGAAGCCGGAAGGAACGACCTCATGAGCGTCATCCCGTTCCCGCATCCCGACCCGATCCCGGAGCCGTACGACCCTCTGGAATCCGCCCTGCTGTCCGTACTGAACAACGCACCTGCCGACGGCGAGCCCGTCAAGTGCCCGGCCTGCAAGGGCTCCGGGGAGGTCTCCCGGAGCGTCCGGGTCGGCCGTAGGCACCGCGTCGTCGGCCAGCAGACCGGCCTCTGTCTGACCTGTCTCGGCTCCGGCAACGCGCCCACCGAATGAACCGCCGGGGCCGGGCGGCCGGACTCGACGGCCCGTCCCGCCCCCGGCTCAACGCCCGAAGGAGGCGAAGCGACGTGAACCGCTCGATCCGTCTGGACGCCGTACTCATCCAAGCGGTGATCGCCGGAGCCCTGTCCTTCTCCCACCTTAACGACCTGGCCGAATCAGCCGGACAATCCGGCTGGAAGGCGTGGGCCTACCCGATCAGCGTCGACCTGCTGCTTGTCGCGGCCTGGCGCCGCCTGCGGACCAACCGCCGTGACCGCGCGGCCTGGGCCTGGTTCCTGATCGCGTTATTCGCTTCGCTCGGCGCCAACATCGCGACCGCCGGTCTTCTCGATCTGGCTCACGTTCCGGCCTGGCTGCGCATCGTCGTTGCCGGATGGCCCGCGCTCGCCTTCCTCGGCGGCACGCTCCTCGTCCACACCCCCGCCGACACCAACCCCGACCCGGCGCCGACCGCGCCGAAACCTACCGAGGATGCGCCCGCGGTCGATCTGCACCGCGCTGACGACTTGGCGCCGGAACTCGACACGGCCCGCGAGTCCGCCGGACTGGCTCCGGAACTGCCCGCGGCTGACCTGGCCCCAGAGCCGGTGTGCGTCCCGGCGAACGTCCCGCCGGCACTCCTGGACCACGCCCGAAAGCTCGCCGACCACCACCGCGCGACCACCGGCACCCCGCTCCCGGTCGCCGACCTGCGGGCACAGCTCGGGCTCCCCGCACCGGTCGTCGACTCCATCGCCGCTCACCTCCAACTCGCCTGAAAGGAAGACCCGTCATGACCGCCTACCGGCGCTTCCGCAACGTCCGCCAGTTCGGCCCCGTGCAGGTCGCCACCTTCTACGACGGCCACGGCCGGGAACGCCACACGGCCGCCTGCACCGCACCGCGCTGCGACTTCTCCGCGGAGTACGACAACCGCTCCGCCGCCGAACTCGCCGCCCGCACCCACCGCTGCCCGGCTTAGGAGACGACATGGACGTTCCGCTCTGGCTCGCCGTGACCGTCGTCGGAGTCCTGGGCATCAAGCTCGCCCGGCCGCCGCTCTGGCTCGTGGTCCTGCTCCTGCTCGGCGGCTACCTCATCGCCCAAAGCTCCCTCGGCCCCACTGTCGGCTCCCTTCTCAACTGATCCTCACGGAAGGAGCACCACCCGTGTTAGTCCCGAAGATCCCTGTCAACGACCAGCCCACCGGGCAGGCCATCCCGTTCGGCACCGCCGTGGACGGTCACCAGCACGTCCCGGCAGCCTGCTCCTGCCAGCACCCGGCCCCCGCCCCGGCCACGACCACTCGGCCCACGGCGCAGCTCACCCCCGGTTCGATCGCGCTTCTCGTCGGCGGCGGCACCGCGGCCGTGCTGGTGGTGGGCGCCGTGCTGGTCTCCATGCTCCTCGCGGTCGCCATCACCGGGGCTTCTGTCGCCGTGTGCGCGCTCGTCGTCCGTTCCCTCATGAACAACAACCGCTGAAGGACTCGTCATGGGCCTGTTCAACCGCAAGCAGAACGACACCCCCGCCGACCCGGCCGCCGCCGAACTCGGCCGCGAATACGCCATCGCCAAGCGCCACGGTGACCGCAAGACCGTCCGCCGGATCACCCGCGAGCTCAGCAACGGCCACACGGACATCGACTCGTTCGAGGCCGGACAGCGCGGCTACGACTCCATCCCGCCCGCCTACTCGCGCCGCAACCGCCGCCGCTAACCGGCCCCCGGAGCGGCCTCTGTCGCCAAACTTCCGCCGCTCCGGGCGCCTTCCCACCTTCCAGATCCAACGGACCCGAAAGGGATGCCTCATCATGCCCCAGCACGCCCCGAACCGTCCGGTCTGCCGCCACTGCGACGGCTTCCCGACCGTCGCCATCACCACCGGCGACCGCCGCCGTGACGGCTCCCGCGTCCTCCTCCACACCGTCTGCCCCCTCTGCAAGGGCACGGGCCACGACCTCTCCGCGCGTGCCGACACCCGCGTTGGGGCGTGATCGCCATGGCCCTCCTGGACTGGAGCGACAAGAAGCACTACGACCCCACCGGCGACAAGCCGTGCGTCATCTGCACCAAGCCCACCCCGCTCCGCTCCGACCGCGGCAAGCCCGTCCACAAGGTGTGCGCGGAGGAATGGCTCATCCGCCACCCCATGACGGAGGCGGACGAATGACCGACACCGCCACCATGGCGGGCCTGGACCCGGCTACCCTCGCCGACGTGCTGAGGGTGGCCGGGGCTCCCGGCTTCGACCGCATCCAAGACCAGATCCGCCGCACCGGCGGCTGCTCCGACCCCATCCACCTCATGGGCTCCACAGTCACCCGCGACCGCAGCACCGGGCAGGTCCTGTACTCGTACGCGACCACCAGCGAGCCAGACGGACGGCTGCGCGTCGCCTGCGGGAACCGCCGCGCCTCTCGCTGCCCCTCCTGCGCCTGGACCTACGCGGGCGACACCTACCACCTGATCCGCGCCGGACTCGTCGGTGACCCCGACAAGGGCACCCCACATACGATCCGGGATCACCCCCGGGTCTTCGCCACCCTCACCGCCCCCTCCTTCGGCCCAGTCCACAACCGGCCCGGCACCCGGCCCTGCCGCTGCGGGACGTGGCACCGCGAGGATGCCCCCGAACTCGGGACCCCGCTCGATCCCGCGGTGTACGACTACGCGGGCGCGGTGCTGTGGAACAACCACGCCTCCGAGCTGTGGCGCTACTTCACGATTTACCTGCGCCGCGAGATCGCCGCCCGCGCTGGCCTCACCCAGAAGGAAGCCCGGGAAGAGTCCCGCGTCTCCTTCGGCAAGGTCGCTGAGTACCAAAAGCGTGGCGCGGTCCACTTCCACGCAGTGATCCGCTTCGACGGACCGGAAGGACCCGAGACCCCGCCTCCGTACTGGGCCACCGTTGATCTGCTCACCGACGCCATCCGCGCTGCCGCTGCCCGCGTCCACGTGGAAGTTCCCGGCACAGGCGATCACTCCGAGCGGGCGCTTTGCTGGGGTACTCAGATCGATGTGCGCCCGATCAAGGCGTTCGGGGACGCCAGCGAGATCACGGAACAGGCCGTGGCCTCGTACGTCGCGAAGTACGCCACCAAATCCGCCGAGATCTCCGGCGCCGCCGATACCCCCGTCCACTGCCGCGCATGCCGGGGCACCGGCCGCGCCCCGGTGTACGACCGCCCCGGTTCAGCGCTCAGCCAGTGCACCGCCTGCCGTGGCACCGGCTTAGGCGAAGACCTCACGCGCCTGGAGGTCTCCGACCACGCCCGGCGCCTGATGCAGGCCTGCGTCGACCTCCACGCGCACTACCCCGAACGGCAACTCGCGCGCTGGGCTCACATGCTCGGCTTCCGAGGCCACTTCTCCACCAAGTCCCGCCAGTACTCCACCACCCTGAGCGCACTGCGCCAGGTACGCGCCGACTACCGCGCCGCCCAGCACCGCGTCGCCCTCGGCCTCCCCGCCCCCGACGCGGTCCCGGAGGAGACGACGTTGACCCTTGCCCACTGGGCCTACGCCGGTCACGGCCACACTCCCGGCGAATCCTGGCTTGCCGCCAACATCCGCCGCGACATCGAGCAGAACCGCCAGACGGGCCGCGAGGAACGCGCTGTGCTGATGGTCGAAGGGGAGTGGTGACCATGGACCGGCTCCTCACCGTGCAACAGGTCGCCGACCGACTCGGTACGGGCGTTCGTTTCTCGCGTCGACTCATCGAGGAACGCCGGATCACCTTCGTGAAGATCGGGCGACACGTCCGCATCCCCGAGAGCGCCGTAGAGGCGTACGTCACCGCCCATACCGTGGAACCGGTCGTCCTCCGCCCGGAGAGCCTGAGGAGGGCTGCCTAATGGCTGGGAAGCGAAAGTCGCGTCGGAGCTTCGGCCGTATCCGCAAGCTCCCCTCAGGCCGCTTCCAAGCGCGCTACCCCGGGCCTGACGGCGTGCTCCGCCCCGCCGACCGCACGTTCGCCACCACGACGGACGCCGGGCGCTGGCTCGACAAGAAGCGCATCGAGATCGAAGAGGGCCGCTGGCTCGACCCTGCCGAAGGGCAGACGACCGTGCGCGACTGGTCGGCGCGCTGGCTTGCTGCGGTCGCCCCGCAGCTCAAGCACAAGACCCAAGCCTCGTACCGGTCGCTGATCAACTCACTGATCGAACCGGCGCTCGGCGACCGGGAGGTGTCGAGTCTGCGGCCGATCACGATCGCCGAATGGGTCGGCTCGATGAGGGCTAAGGGGCTCAGCGCGTCCCGTATCCGGCAGGCGTACCGAGTGCTCTCGCAGATCATGCGGTCCGCTGTCGACAACGACATGATCCCGGTGACGCCATGCCGTGGCGTGAAGCTCCCCCGGATGCCGCAGACCGAGCCGCACATCCTGACCCCGCTCGAAGCCTCCCGGGTGGTGCGGAGTGCGGCCAGGCCCCACGATCTGCTGATCGCCCTCCTTGCGTACGCGGGCCTGCGCGTTGGGGAAGCCTTCGCCCTCCGCCGCGCCGACATTGATGTGCCCGGCGGTTTCGTGCTCGTGGACGAGAACCTCGCCGAAGCGAACGGCAAGCTCGTCTTCGACACCCCGAAGTCCCATCAGAAGCGCCTCATCCGCATAGGCCCGACCCTCGCAAAGAAGATCGGCAAGTACCTGGAGACCCTTCCCGGTGGGGATGACGCGCTCCTGTTCACTACCCCCGCGGGCAAGCCGCTGCGCTACAACCAGTGGCGCAAGGCGTACTTCGACCCCGCCGTGTCCGCGGCCGGACTGACCGACGTGACCCCGCACGATCTCCGGGCCTCACATGGCACGTGGGTCGCCGACAAGTACGGTGTGATGACCGCTGCGCATCGCCTCGGGCACTCGAACGCGAGCGTCACGACTCGGCACTACGCCCGGCCGGTCGCCGGTCGTGACGATCAGGTGGCCGAAGCATCGGACTCCTGGCTGAGCGGGCACGATCATGAGCCGGGGGCACGTAGCGGGCACGACGACGATGACGACGGGTCCTCCGGGGCTCTCGTACCCGTCTGACCTGCTGTGGAGCGCCCTCCGTCCTTGATCGGCGAGAGATCTTGAAAACCGTCGTGGCAGCGATGTCACCGTGGGTTCAAATCCCACACCCACCGCGTGCGCGGGTCGTATGACCCGCCACCCCGTGAAAAAAGAGGTGCCCCGGAAATCCGGGGCACCTCTTTCTCGTTCCGGGGCGCCCCGTCAGGACACGTACGTACGTAACCGCCGCCGCGCCCCTCAGTACGCCGTCGTCAGCCGTGCCGCGGACGCGATCGTCGCCCGTGCCTCCCTCTCCGTGAGGCCGGTCCGGACCGCGGCGGTGGTGAGGCGGTCGGCCAGGGCGTCGCCGATGCCGTTCTCGTAGGCGCGGCAGGCCGCCCAGAAGAGGCGGGTGTTGCGCTGGCCCTCATGGGCGGCGAGGACGAACTGCACAAGTCCATGGCCCCGGTCCGTGCCGTGCGCCCGGTGATGATGGGCGCGCGCCGGGGGTGTGAGCAGATCGAGGAGTGCGCCGGGGCAGGGGGCGGGCGCCAGATGGGCCGTGCCCGGGGCGAGCCGGTAGACGCCGTGGCTGGTCAGCGAGCCGGGCCCCACCAGATAGCCGCCCGCGCCGCGCACATCGATGCCCGGCGCGAGTCGGCTCGCGGAGTTGGGGACGACCCGGTCGGGCGGGCCCGTCAGCCAGATGTGCCGTCCTCCGCTCGGCGTGATCACGACGACGGTCTCGGGGATCGTGAACAGGTGCCGAAGGGCCAGGTGTTGGAGGGCTGCGACGGACTCGGGCGGTGGGTCGGCGGTGAGCGGTGTGAAGGACGACGGCGGTGACGGCCGCACCGCCCCCGGGACGCGCTGGGGCGGGACCGCCGCCCCTCTGGTCGCCCCTACGCGCGCGTCCACGGCATCCCC
>NZ_JBJHPC010000199.1:0-11528 GCF_045257485.1 Streptomyces sp. YS-3
GCCGTCGGGGTTGCGGACGACATTGCCCGCGCCCGTGCCGTTGGAGCCGTTGCCGCCGAGGGGGTTGGGGCCGAGCGGGGGGAGCTTGCCGAGCTGGCCGCCGCCCTTGCCGCCGCCCAGACCCGCGCCGCCCTTGCCGCCCAGACCTGCGCCGCCCTTACCGCCGAGGCCCGCGCCGCCCTTGTCGCCGCCGAGTCCGCCCCCGAGCGAGTTCGGGCCGAGCGGTGGGATCTTGGTGTCGTTCTTTCCGTCGCCACCGCCGTTCTTGAGTTCCTTCTGCGCGTTCTCCTTCTCCTTCTCCGCATCGGCCTTCGCCTTGTCGGCATCGGCTTTGGCCTTGTCGGTCGCGGCGGCTTCCTTGAGGCTCGTGATGCCTGCTTTGAAGGCGAACGGAGTGCGGCGCGCGAACTGGCGCATCTGGCTGTTGAAATCGATCACCACGTTCCCGGCTGGTTCGTCCAGATGCGTCCCGATCGTGGCCATCCACTCCTTGCAGGCCTCTCTGGACACGCCTTTCCAGCCGGATTCCTGGGAGAGGTCCCCGTAGGTGGGATGCACCGTGCTGAAGCCCTCTCCCACCTGGGAGACGCCGGGGCCCGACTGCTGCATCTTCTCGATGTTGTTGACGTTCAGCCAGGCCACCGCGATGTCGATGTGCTTGTCCAGGACGACGGTTCCGCACCACAGATTGGTGGCGATCCAGTTCTGGTAGATCTCCTTGAAGCGCTTCGTGGTGTTGAGGAAGGTTGCTTCAGCTTCCATGATGCGTTGGGCGACCACGGAGTCGGAGCGAAAGCCCGTGTCGATCTGGGAAGGCTTTCCGGACTGCGGTACGGGAAGTGCGAAAAGACTCAGGAAGTCTTTGTAGCCCGTGCTCGTTCCGCTGATGAGCTCACGGAACACGTCCGCTCCGGATCCGTGGTAGGCGGCGTCCTCGCCGCCCAGGTCCTTCACCCAGCGCTCCAGCTTGGGGCTGTTGTCCCGGAAGAACCGGCTGACGCGGTCGAACGCCATGGCTATGGGCGCGAGCGTCCTGAAATCGGGTGCGTCCGTGAAGGCGACGACCCGCGGGGGAGCGTACCCGTCGCCGAAACCGTCGGTCGTGTAGTGCGTGAGCAGATGGTCGAGGGCGGCCCCGTATCCGGTGTCGAAGGCGCTGGCGACCCCGTTGTTGCTCCAGTGCGAACCGTCGGTTCCGGACCAGGGCACGCTCAGGGTCACGGTGTAGACGGCGACGCTGGCGCCGACGGCCGTCCCTCCCGCGTACATCTTGATCACACGTCCGTCGAGATCGCCATCCCCGATTCCCGGTGTGGTGGCCCGGTAATTGTTCCCCTTGTCGATCTTTATGCGCAGCCACTCACTGCCGTCGCCCTGCTTGGGGTCGGCCCCTCCGATGGCTGCCACCTCGGCCCGGGTGCCTCCGTTGAAGCCGGTGAACTGCTTGATGATGGTCTCCCAGACCGGCGCGGTCGTGGGGTTTCCATTCGTGGGTGTTTCGGCCATGGAGTGGCGAACTCCTTCTTCGGTGGAGCAGGGCGTGCGGGGTGCGCGGAGAGGCGGGTGTCAGGGTTTTCTGGTCTGAGTGAGGTCCATCTCGACATCGCGGAACAGGTCGAGGAACTTCTGACTGTCGATCTGGTCCAAGTTCTTCTGCTGCGCGCCGGTCAGGGTGGTGAGGACGCTTTCGAGGTTCTTCTTCACGTCCTCGAAGAAGTCCTTCTGGTCGTCCACGACGAGGGCCAGATCCGATGCCGCGGCCTTCACGAAGGCATGGAAGTCCTGCGCCGCCATCGGCCCGTCGTCCTTGCCCGGAGCGGTGAGCTTCCCCAGGAGCAGGGTCACCTTGCTGTTGAGGAGAGTGGGCTTGTCGAGCTGGGCCGCCAGACCACTCATCGACGGGACGCCCGACCAGTCCATGCCGAAGCCCGACCCGTTCTTCACGAATCTCCCGGACGCCTCTTGGAGGGCGCCCAGCCACAGGATGAAGGCGTAGACGTCATTGTCGGTGAAGCGACGTATCGTCTCCACGTCCAGACGCGTGAGTTTCGTGTCGCCGGTGGGCGGTTTCGGCGGGGGTGCTGGGGTGGACACGGCTTCTCGCAATCAGCAGGGCGGACTTGGGGGCGGGGCTCTCTCCGGGTCAGCGCCCGATCCGCAGGCCCTCCCAGTTCTCCTTCGTGCGCATCTCGTGCCGGCGGTACTGGTCCGTGATGTCGTTCAGCGTCGCGCTGTGGCTCTGCAGAATGGTGCCCAGGGCGTTCGCGGCGTTGTTCCACTGTCCCTGGAGCGTGGTGTACGTCGCCGCGTCCGCGCCCTGCCAGGCGCCGAACAGACCCGTCAGCTCCTCGTTGAGCGCGGTCACCAGCTGCTTGATGCGGTCCGTCTGCAGGCGCATGTCCTCGGCGGCCTGGTCGACGCCCTTGTACTCGACGTAGATCTGGCCGTCTGTCTTGTTGCTGTGGTCGTAACCGGCGGGCATGGACACGAGGGCTCCTTTTTCGATGAGGGGTTCGGACGTGAGGGGCAGAGAGCAGGGGGTGGGGCTGCGGTCAGCCCATCAGCTCGGTGAAGGCGTGGTTGGTGCGCATCGAGCGGTTGATCTGGTCGCCGGTGGTCACCTGGAGATTGGCCTGGTGCGCACCCGTCTCCTGGAGCTTGTGGATCATCTGGTCGATGTTGCGGACGATGACGTCCACCTGGCCGCTCCACTCCGACAGCAACTGCTGGTAGGCGCGGCCGTCCGCGCCGCCGTAGGAGCGCACCAGGGTGCCCATCGTGGTCTTCACGTGTTCCTGCGACTGCTGGATCTGGGTCCTGGCCTGGGAAAGGGCGGTGTTGCCCTTCTGGTTCTCGGACTGGGACGAACTCTGGAGGTTTTCGGGCTGGGTGACCATGGAGGGGGGTCCTTCCTGCGACTGTGGAGGCTGAGCCCGTGCGGTCCGCCGCGGGGCCCGTGGGTCCGGGTCGGGGCGGGCCGTCGTGGCTGTGGAATGCACGTATGCCGTGAGGAGACCGAGTCTCGACGGTCGGCCTAACGCGGTGCTAACGAAGCGTTGTCGGCCGTTCGGTGGGAGGAGAGGGGGTGGGGGAGACGCGGCGGATGAGAGCTTCGTCCCTCCGTCACCCCTGGCGGCAGCCGCCGGTGTCCGGCCGCGCCGCGCCCTCACCCCGCGCCGCCGCCGCGTCCAGGACGGGCCCGGTCGGCAGCATGTCGAGCAGCCGCGACGGCACGGCCTGCGCACGGCCGCCCTTGAGGCCCAGGCGCTCCAGCGAAGTGGCGTCCGGAACCCGGTACTTCACGCCCACGTCCGTCACCAGGTATGTCGTCGTGCCGATCACCGATCCGCCCGCTCCCAGGGCCTGTACGAGCGCGCCACCCCCGGGGCGTACCGTCAGCGTGTCCACGGCCAGGCACGCGGGCGCGATGTCCGGGCCCGACGCGGGTGCCGCCGGGCCGGGACCCATCGGCACCAGGGTGATGCCCACCCGTGGCGCCGCACCCCCGGGCTGGATCTGCGCGCAGACCGATGTTCCCCGGCCGGGGGCGCGTACCGCGGGGACCCGCGCGGGCCAGGCCGCCGGGTCCTGCACAGCTGCCGTTGCCTGGTGTTGGGTCAACTGGGTGGCGGTGAGCGGCAGTACGGTAGGTGAGGCGCCCGGGTAGGCCTGCTTGGCCGTGCGCTCGTCCCCCAGCACCAGCGCCGCTGCCAGGACGCTCAGCGGGCGCAGACCGGTGCGTTCGAGCAGATAGTGCTGGGGCGCCACACCGGGAGAGGCCAGCGCGTACACCTGGCCGACCCGGCTCGGGCCGCTGCCGATCGCCGGGCCCGCCGAACCCCGGTCGGGCACCTCCGGGGCGCTGAGGTCGGGGCCGGCCGGGACGCTGTCCAAGAACGCCGCCGACACGGTGAGGGCGGGCGCACCGGCGTATCCCAGCGCCTGGGCGGCGCCGTGCTCGCCCAGGCGCAGGCGCCGGTCGCCCCACAGGAGGTGGCGCCTGCCGTCCGGAGCCTGGACCAGTACGGCCTGCCCGGCGGCCGGGGCAGCGCCGGCCGCGGGGACGCCCACGCGCAGCGAGGTGAGCGGACGCCGTGCGGCGTCCTCGCCGGCGGTACGTACCGGCTCGCTCGCGCACACCTGCCACAGGTCCTGCTCCAGGTCCGTGGGGGAGGGCAGGGCATCGGGCGCGCCGGGGATGCCGACCGGCGTGCCGTGCCGTTCGCCCGCGAGCGCGGCGGCGGACACCTGGGCGGTCTTGAGTCTGTCGGCGGTCAGCAGCTTCGCCGAGGCGTAGTTGCGGATGGGGCGCAGGGCGCCGTCCACGTACAGGTAGCGGGTGCCGGTGTCCTTCTGGACGATCAGGGTCGAGTCCTGGCGCCAGGCCTTCGTACCGGACGGGGAGATCATTCCGAACAGCAGGAACCCGACGACGAGCACGGCCCCCAGAGCGGTGCCCCACACCAGTCCCCGGTTGGTGCGGCCCACGGGTGACTCGGACGCGTCCGGATCACCGCGCAGCATGCCGCCGGTCAGCCGGCCCATCACGAACATGTGGGCCTGGACCAGGTCTCGCTTCGACTGCATCTTCCCAGGCCCCTATCCGGCGATTCCGCGCAGCGTGGTGTACAGGCCGAGTACCCACAAGGACAGGGGGATCAGTGCGACGGCGCACAGCGTGTGCAGGAGGTCGGCCGCCCGGCCCCAGTGCGGCAGCATGCGCCGGCCGGGCACGGTCCAGGAGGCGATCGCCGCCGACGCGGCGAGGGCGAGGAGCACCGCGAGGAGCGTCGGGCGCCGCTCGGCCCCGAGTTCGCCCCCCAGGTGGACGGCCATCAGCACCAGTCCGTACAGGCCCGGCAGCAGGACCGCGGGGCGCTGCCATACGTTCCCGATGCCCCGGGCGTGCAACAGCAGCAGGACGCACAGCACCGCCGCGGTGACCAGTGCGGCCGTGTTCGGGCGGTCCACAACCAGTGCCGTCACGTCTGCCGCGCACACCAGGCCGGTTGCCGCGTACAGCGCGGTCATCCACTCCTCGGCGAGGGCGGTGCGGTCCACGACCTGCTGGTGGGGGTGGGGTTCGATGCCCTCCTGGAGCTGTTCCGCGTTGGTGGGCAGGGCAGGCAGCTTCAAGCCCGAGAGACGGAACGACATCCCCGGGACCAGTCCGCCGAAGGCCACGGCCAGTACCGCGACGATGCTCGCCGCGTGGGCCGCGGGGACGTCCAGGAGCAGCATGAGTGCGCCCCACAGGACGCCCATGAGTGCGACGACGGCGGTGCCCACCAGCAGGGGAACGAAGGAGGCGACCGCCGCCACGGCCAGCACCGCCCCTCCTGTGGCGGCAGCGGACCCGGCGAGGAGGCGCGCGCCGGTCATCTGGGGGCCCTCCCCACCGGCCGGCAACAAGGCGCCGGCCAGGGCGAGATACGGCGGGACGAGCACACCCAGCGCCGCCCCCGCCGCCGCGTCGCCGACCGCGCGGCTGGCCGAAGCGGCCCCGAACAGCACGAGCAGCGCGGTGCCCGCGGCGACCGCCGCCCGCAGCGGCGCCGCGCCACCGGGCAGGGCCAGGACGACCAGACCGGCCGCCAGCAGGGCGACGGCGGCGGCGCGCAGCGACCATCGGCTGGTGCGTTCGGCCCAGCCGTGCGGGCGTTCGCGCATGGTGGTGGCGACCGCGTCGACCAGGTCGTCGAAGTGCAGCGCGGGCAGCGCCTGCGAGCGGGGCCGCAGGTGCAGGGTCTCACCGTCGCGCAGCGCGAGCGCCTCCAGGGTGGACTCGTCGTCCAAGGGCGTCTCGCCCAGCCGTTGCAGGACCCATCCGTCGTGCTCGATGCCCTTCTCCGCGAGGCCTTCGCCCGCGTGGTCGAGCAGGATGGGCAGCAGATCGGCGACCGGTACGTCTGCCGGGACGGCCAGTTCGATGAGCCGTTGTGGGGTCCGGACCGTGAGCCGGCAGAGTCCGGGAGTCGATACGTCAGTCATAACAGGGGGCCAGCACCTCTTAACCGGAAGTGGAAGGTCGCAGTAGAGCATCGGTGACTAACGTTGAGCTGGCGCCGGTCCTTTAGCGGCCTCTGATACGTATGGTCTGTGCGCGTTCGCGGAGCCGTCGCCACCACACACGTCGCCGCCCTACGCCTTCCGCGCGCACACCGCACACACCCCCGACGCGCGCACCGCACCCGCACGTGCCGCGCGATCGACTGAGGAGCCCCCGGTTGAGCACTGTTCTGTTCCGTCGCCCCGCCCGACGCCGGGGCCCCGACATGCCGGACGGCGAGCTGAGCCTGCAGGAACCACCCACCCTGCCCGAGGCGGAGGCGAGTGCCTCGGCGGTGTGGATGTACCTGCCGATGGGTCTCACCTCGCTCGCCATGATGATGATGTTCATCAAGCCCGGCCAGGTCTCCGGCTTCAGCTACTTCGCGATCGGCATGATGCTGCTGTCGTCGGTGGCGATGATCGTCGGGCAGTTCCTGCGCAGTGCCGGAGAGCGCAAGCGCAAGCTCAAGGGCGAACGCCGCGACTATCTGCGGTACCTGGCACAGACCCGGCGCAGGATCCGGCGCACCGTCGTCGAGCAGCAGAAGGCGCTCGCCTGGCGTCACCCCGACCCGGCCGCGCTGTGGGCCCTGGTGGGCACCAGCCGGCAGTGGGAGCGCCACCCCGCCGACGAGGACTTCGCCGAAGTACGCCTGGCGGTGGGTGACCAGAAGCTCGGCACCCGTCTCGCCCCGCTGTCCACCAAGCCCGTCGAGGACCTGGAGCCGCTGGCCGCGCACGCCCTGCGCAGCTTCATCCGGGCCTACGGCACCGTGCCCGACCAGCCGATCGCGCTGTATCTGCGGGCTTGGTCGAAGGTGGTCGTCCAGGGCGACGAGGAGCGGGCCCGGGCCATGGTGCGCGCGCTGGTGGCCCAGCTCGCCGCGTTCCACGCCCCGGAGGAGCTGGCCGTCGCGCTCTGTCTGTCCGACGAGCGGCGCGCCGACTGGGAGTGGGTCAAATGGCTGCCGCACGCGCAGCACACCTACCAGCGTGACGGCGCGGGAGCGGCCCGTACGGTGGCGGCGGGTCTGGTCGAGCTGGAGGAGCTGCTCGGCGCCGACTTCACCGAGCGCCCGCCCTTCGACCCGGAGACCGCGCCCAGCCGCGAGGAGCCGTTCGTGGTGGTCGTGGTGGACGGCGGCGGTGTGCCGGGCGGCCACCGCCTCTGCGGGCCCGGCTACCGCAATACCGTGGTGTTCGACCTGTCCGGGAACTTCGCGTGGAAGCCCGCACGCGGCACGCTGCGGTTGCGGGTGACCGAGGAGGGCCTGCATCTGGTGCGCACCGACCGCGACCGCAAGGAACAGGCGCAGAACCTCGGCAGACCTGACGCGTTGGGCCTGGTGGCGGCGCGTGCCCTGGCGACGCGGCTCGCTCCGTACCGGCTGGGCGGCGGCGTGGCCGCCGCCGAACCGTTCGCCGCCGACACCGAGCTGACCTCCCTGCTGGGCATCGCCGACCTGCGCCGCCACGTCCCCGCCAAGCTCTTCGGCCGGCCGCTGGAGAGCCGGGGGCGGCTGCGGGTGCCGATCGCCGTGGGCGAGGACGGTATGCCCGTCGAACTCGACATCAAGGAGTCCGCGCAGGGCGGCATGGGGCCGCACGGCATGCTCATCGGCGCCACCGGATCGGGCAAGTCGGAGCTCCTGCGCACCCTGGTGCTCGGCCTGGCCCTGACCCACTCCTCCGAGACCCTCAACTTCGTCCTGGTCGACTTCAAGGGAGGTGCCACCTTCCTGGGCATGGACGGCCTGCCGCACACCTCCGCCGTCATCACCAACCTCGCCGACGAGACCCCGCTCGTCGCGCGCATGCAGGATGCCCTGCACGGCGAGATGATGAGGCGTCAGGAGCTGCTGCGCCGGGCCGGCAACTACTCCTCGGTCTTCGAGTACGAGAAGGCCCGCGCCGCCGGGACGCCGCTGGATCCGCTGCCCTCGCTCTTCGTCGTCGTCGACGAGTTCTCCGAACTCCTGGCAGCGCACCGCGACTTCATGGACCTGTTCGTCATGATCGGCCGCCTCGGCCGCTCGCTCGGCGTGCATCTGCTGCTCGCCTCCCAGCGGCTGGAGGAGGGACGCATGCACCAGCTGGAGTCCCATCTGTCCTACCGCATCGGGCTGCGCACCTTCTCCGCCATGGAGTCGCGCGGCGTCCTCGGCGTCCCCGACGCCTACCACCTGCCGCCCACCCCCGGCAGTGGCTACCTCAAGAGCGGCGTGGAGGCCCTGACCCGGTTCCGTGCCGCGTATGTGTCCGGCCCGTACAAGGCCAAGCGCGGCAGCGTCCAGCAGGCCCACATCGCACGCCAGGTGGTTCCCTGGGGCACCACCTGGGTCGTGCCCCGCACCCTGCCCGCCGCGCCGGATCCGGTCGCCCCCGAGCCCGACGGCGACGAGACCCTGCTCGCCCTCGCCCTGGCCACGCTCCAGGACAGCGGGCCGCCCGCGCACCAGGTGTGGCTGCCGCCGCTGGAGGCACCTCCCGCCCTGGATGCGCTGCTGCCGCCGCTGACACCCGACCCGCGCTACGGTCTGACCGCACCCGACTCTCCGGACCGCGGCCGGCTGCGCGTGCCGGTCGGCATCGTCGACAAGCCCTTCGAGCAGGTGCGCGAGCCCCTCACGGTCGACTTCAGCGGCGCCGGCGGCCACTTCGCGGTGGCGGGCGGGCCGCAGAGCGGCAAGTCGACGGTGCTGCGCACCCTGATCGCCGCGCTCGCCCTCACCCACACCCCGCGCGAAGTGCAGTTCTACTGTCTGGACTTCGGCGGTGGAGCCCTGCTGGGGCTCGCCGGGCTGCCGCACGTCGGCGGGGTCGCGGGCCGTCTGGACGCCGAGAAGATCTCCCGTACCCTCGCCGAGGTCACTTCGCTGCTCGACCGGCGCGAGCGGTTCTTCCAGGAGGAGGGCATCGACTCCATGGCCACGTACCGCAAGCGGCGCGCGGCCGGGCAGTACCCGGACGAGCCCCTCGGTGACGTGTTCCTCGTCGTGGACGGCTGGTCCACGGTCCGCAGCGACATGTTCGACGACATGGACATCTTCAACGGCCTCGCCACCCGGGGTCTCAACTACGGCGTGCACCTGGTGATCAGCACCGGCCGCTGGCTCGAACTGTCCACCGCCCTGCGCGACCAGATCGGCAACCGGCTCGAACTGCGGATGGGCGACCCGATGGACTCGGCGGTCGACACCCGCAAGGCCGCGACCGTGCCCGTGCGGCCCGGACGCGGTCTGAGCCCCGACAAGCTGCACTTCCTCACGGCCCTGCCGCGCATCGATGGCGTCGAGGACGCCGAGGACGTCGGCGAGGCCCTCGCCGAGCTGGTCGAGGCGATCGCCGAGCAGTGGGACGCGCCGCCCGCACCCGCGGTGCGGATGCTGCCCACGCGGCTGGCCGTCAGTGAACTCCCGGCGGCCGAGGCGCCGTTGCGGCTGCCGCTGGGTCTCGACGAGGCCGCGCTCGCCCCCGTCGTGCACGACTTCGGCCAGAGTCCGCACCTGCTGCTCGTCGGAGACACCGAGAGCGGCAAGACCAGCGCCCTGCGCCTGCTCGCCCAGCAGATCGTCGCCACCCACACCCCCGACGAGGCGCGGATCCTCGTCGTCGACTACCGCCGGGAACTGGTCGAGGCCGTACCGCCGGAGTATCGCCTCGGGCACGCCGTGGCCGCCGCCCCGCTGCGCGAGCTCGTCGACGGCGTCGCCCGCGCGATGGCCGTGCGCGCCCCCGGCGAGGACATCTCGCCCGCCCGGATGCGCCGCGCGGACTGGTGGAGCGGACCGCGGCTGTTCGTCCTGGTCGACGACTACGAAATGGTCGGCTCCCCCTTCGACGGGCCCTTCGACCCGCTGATCCCGCACCTGCCGCTCGGCTACGAGGTCGGCCTGCACCTGGTCCTGGCCCGGGCCGCCACCGGCGCCTCCCGGCCGGACCCGCTGACCCGCAAGCTCCAGGAGGTCAACGCCGCCGGTCTGCTGATGTCCTGCCCGCCCTCGGAAGGCTTCGTCTTCGACGGGGTGCGCCCGCGCGCCCTGCCGCCGGGCCGTGCCCTGCGCATCTCGCGCCGCAAGGCCGCGCTGATGCAGCTGGCGCTCCCCGCCGAGACGGCGGAAGCCGAGGAGGAGAGCGAGTAGGCCGGGACGAGGGAACAAGAAGGGGGCGGGGCCCGGGCATGATGCCCGGGCCCCGTCCCCTTCCCGGTGCGGCGACCGCGCCGGGGCCGCGCCGAGACGGTGGACTCAGGCTCCGCCCGCCGGGCGCTCCCCGATCCGTCCCGGGCGCCAGCCCCGTCGCCGGCCGCGCGGTACGACGACCGCCAGGAGCGCCACGAGCAGGGCCACTCCCGCCGACCCGCCGGCCACCAGCAGCGCCGTGTGCCGCGGGGCGCTCGTGTCCGGGGCCGCGCGCAGACGTACCGCGTCCGCCGTCGCCACGGGGCCCGGTGCGGGTCCCGAGGCCGCGCCGGCCACCGCGCCGTAGGGATCCAGGGCGGGCAGTTCGCCGGGGTAGGCGGTGCGCAGCAGCCGCTCGCGCACCCGCGCCGCGGACAGCTCCGGATGGTAGGCGCGCACCAGGGCCGCCGTGCCCGCGGTGACCGCCGCGGCCAGTGAGGAGCCCGAACCGGTCCACTTGCCGTCGCCCACCGGGCCCGGCCCCACCAGCGCGCCGCCCGGTGCGCTCAAATCGGCCCGGGTGAAGCGGGGCGTGGTGTCGGCGCGGCTGCCCCCCGGGGCGGTGTCCACCACGGCCAGGGCCTGCTGCGGCGGGGCGGGCGCGGGCGGCGCCTGGGCGCCGCCCGGGGGCGCGCTGTCCGCCGCCGCGGGGACGACCACCAGGGCGTCGGCCCGGGCGGCGGCGGACAGCGCCGAACGGACCCGGGCGTCCGCCCCGTCCAGCGGCGCGCTCACGGCGATGACGTCCGCGCCCGCGCGGGCCGCCTGGCCGATCCCGTCCGCCAGACGGGCCGCGTCCGGCTCGCCCCGGACGCCCGTGCCCCGTACCGCCAGGACCTCTGCCTGGGGCGCGATGCCGGAGAAACCCTCGCCGGGCAGGGCCGCACCGGCGGCGATGCCCGCCAGGAAGGTGCCCCGGCCCACGCAGTCGGTGCCGGCCTCGCCCAGAGCGCGCACCCGGCCGCGGAGCACGGCCGGAGCGTCGCTCACGCCCGTGCCGATGACCGCGATCGTCACGCCCTGCCCCCGCGACAGCTGCCACACCCGGTCCAGGTCCAGCGCGTGCCGGGTCCACGGCGCGTCCGCCAGCGGGCGCCCGGCGAACGAGGTGCACTTCTGGTCGGGGGCGATCCGCTCGGGCATCCCGGGCAGGGTCACCCCCGGATCGGCGCCGAAGGCGGCGTGCGCGGGCAGTGCGGCGGTCGCGGCCAGCGCCGCGGCGCACAGGAACAACGGTGTACGGCGGCGCATGGAGGCGCACCTCGCTTCGGGTGGGGACGACGGGCCGCCGCGCAT
>NZ_JBJHPC010000200.1:0-11528 GCF_045257485.1 Streptomyces sp. YS-3
GGTGCGCACGCTGGCCCCCTCCATGACCCGCTCCATGCAGCGCGTCGCCGAGGCCGTCGCCCAGGACCCGGCCGGGTGCGCCGCCCTCACCGTCACCGGCCTCGCCGAGCTCACCGGCACCAGCGAGGCCACCGTGGTCCGCACCGCCCGCCTCCTCGGCTATCCCGGCTACCGCGATCTGCGCCTCGCGCTCGCCGGGCTCGCCGCCCAGCAGCAGTCGGGGCGCGCCCCGGCCGTCACCGCCGACATCGCCGTGGACGACCCCCTCGCCGACGTCGTCGCCAAGCTCGCCCACGACGAGCAGCAGACGCTCGCCGACACCGCCGCCGCCCTCGACACCGTCCAGCTCGGCGCGGCCGTCGCCGCCCTCGCGCAGGCCCGCCGCATCGATGTGTACGGCGTCGGCGCCTCCTCCCTCGTCGGCCAGGACCTCGCGCAGAAGCTGCTGCGGATCGGCCTCATCGCGCACGCCCACACCGACCCGCACCTCGCCGTCACCAACGCCGTGCAGCTGCGGACGGGGGACGCGGCCGTCGCCATCACCCACTCCGGCTCCACCGGTGACGTCATCGAGCCGCTGCGCGTCGCCTTCGACCGGGGCGCCACCACCATCGCCGTCACCGGCCGCCCCGACGGCCCCGTCTCCCAGTACGCCGACCACGTCCTGACCACCTCCACCGCCCGCGAGAGCGAGCTGCGCCCGGCCGCGATGTCGTCGCGCACCAGCCAACTCCTCGTCGTGGACTGCCTGTTCATCGGTGTCGCCCAGCGCACGTACGAGACGGCCGCCCCCGCGCTCGCCGCCTCCTACGAGGCACTCGCCCACCGCCACAGCCCGCGCACCCGCTGACCCCGGGCGCCCTCGCACACGTCACGAAAGAGCAGCGCTGCCATGACTTCCACGTACGGGGAACTCCGCGCCCAGCTGGCCGCCCTGACCACCGAGGCGTTCCGGCCCGAGCTCGCCGACATCGACCGGCTGCCGACCGCCGAGATCGCCCGCATCATGAACGGCGAGGACGCCACGGTCCCCGCCGCCGTCGCCGCCCAGCTCCCGCGCATCGCCGCCGCCATCGACGCCACCGCCGAGCGGATGGGCCGGGGCGGGCGGCTGGTCTACGCGGGCGCGGGCACCGCCGGACGGCTCGGCGTGCTGGACGCCAGCGAGTGCCCGCCCACCTTCAACACCGACCCCTCGCAGGTCGTCGGCCTGATCGCGGGCGGCCCGGCGGCGCTCGCCTCCTCCGTCGAGGGCGCCGAGGACTCCGGGGAGCTGGCGGCGGCCGATCTGGACGGGCTCGCCCTCACCGCGCTCGACACGGTCGTCGGTGTCTCCGCCTCCGGCCGCACCCCGTACGCGGTGGGCGCGGTCGAACACGCCCGGGCGCGCGGGGCGCTGACCATCGGCCTGGCCTGCAACGCGGGCTCGGCGCTCGCCGCCGCCGCCGAGCACGGCATCGAGGTGGTGGTCGGCCCGGAGCTGCTGACCGGCTCGACCCGGCTGAAGTCCGGCACCGCGCAGAAGCTCGTCCTCAACATGATCTCGACGATCACGATGATCCGGCTCGGCAAGACGTACGGGAACCTGATGGTCGACGTCCGCGCCTCCAACGACAAGCTGCGGGCCCGCTCCCGCCGGATCGTGGCGCTGGCCACGGACGCGGACGAGGAGGCCGTCGAGGCCGCCCTGTCCGCCGCCGGCGGCGAGGTGAAGACGGCGATCCTGATGCTGCTTGCGGATCTGGACGCGGCGACGGCGACCCGCCGGCTGGCGGAGGCCCGGGGCCGGCTGCGCGCCGCGCTGCCGTAGCCGGCCGCCGGACCCCGCGAACGCCGAAGGGCGGCACCCCCAGTGGGGTGCCGCCCTCCGTACGTAACGGGCTCGCCGATCCTCGGAAGAGGATCAGAAGTCCATGTCACCGCCCGGCATGCCGCCCGGAGCGCCGCCCGCGGCGGCCTTCTCCGGCTTGTCGGCGATGACGGCCTCGGTGGTGAGGAACAGCGCGGCGATCGACGCGGCGTTCTGCAGCGCGGAGCGCGTGACCTTCGCCGGGTCGATGATGCCCTCGGCGATCATGTCCACGTACTCACCGGTCGCGGCGTTCAGACCGTGGCCGACGGGCAGGTTGCGGACCTTCTCGACGATGACGCCGCCCTCGAGACCACCGTTGACGGCGATCTGCTTCAGCGGGGCCTCCAGGGCGAGCTTCACGGCGTTGGCGCCGGTCAGCTCGTCACCCGCGAGGTCCAGCTTCTCGAAGACCGAGGAGGCCTGGAGCAGGGCCACGCCACCGCCGGCGACGATGCCCTCCTCGACGGCCGCCTTGGCGTTGCGCACGGCGTCCTCGATGCGGTGCTTGCGCTCCTTGAGCTCCACCTCGGTGGCGGCGCCGGCCTTGATGACGGCCACGCCGCCGGCCAGCTTCGCCAGACGCTCCTGGAGCTTCTCGCGGTCGTAGTCCGAGTCCGAGTTCTCGATCTCGGCGCGGATCTGGTTCACGCGACCGGCGACCTGCTCGCTGTCACCGGCACCGTCGACGATGGTGGTCTCGTCCTTGGTGATGACGACCTTGCGGGCGCGGCCGAGCAGGTCGAGGCCCGCGTTCTCCAGCTTGAGGCCGACCTCCTCGGAGATGACCGTGCCGCCGGTGAGGATGGCGATGTCGTTCAGCATGGCCTTGCGGCGGTCGCCGAAGCCCGGGGCCTTGACGGCGACGGACTTGAAGGTGCCGCGGATCTTGTTCACGACCAGGGTCGACAGGGCCTCGCCCTCGACGTCCTCGGCGATGATCAGGAGCGGCTTGCCCGACTGCATGACCTTCTCGAGGAGCGGCAGCAGGTCCTTGACCGAGCCGATCTTCGAGTTGACGATCAGGATGTACGGGTCGTCGAGCGCGGCTTCCATGCGCTCCATGTCGGTCGCGAAGTACGCCGAGATGTAGCCCTTGTCGAAGCGCATGCCCTCGGTGAGCTCGAGCTCCAGACCGAAGGTCTGGGACTCCTCGACCGTGATGACGCCTTCCTTGCCGACCTTGTCCATCGCCTCGGCGATGAGCTCGCCGATCTGGGTGTCGGCGGCGGAGATGGAGGCCGTCGAAGCGATCTGCTCCTTGGTCTCGACATCCTTCGCCTGCTCCAGGAGCGCACCGGAGACGGCCTCGACGGCCTTCTCGATGCCGCGCTTCAGGGCCATCGGGTTGGCACCCGCGGCCACGTTGCGCAGACCCTCGCGGACGAGCGCCTGGGCGAGGACGGTCGCGGTGGTCGTACCGTCACCGGCGACGTCGTCCGTCTTCTTGGCGACTTCCTTGACCAGCTCGGCGCCGATCTTCTCGTACGGGTCCTCGAGCTCGATCTCCTTGGCGATGGAAACACCATCGTTGGTGATCGTGGGGGCGCCCCACTTCTTCTCGAGGACGACGTTGCGGCCCTTGGGGCCAAGGGTGACCTTGACGGCGTCGGCGAGCTGGTTCATCCCGCGCTCGAGACCGCGCCGTGCCTCCTCGTCGAACGCGATGATCTTGGCCATGTGAAGTGGTCCTCCCGGACAGGGGTGGCGTTCTTCGTGGACCGCGCCGGTGCCCGCGACGGACGGCTCGCGGCCCTTGTGGTTCCTTGCCCCACCCGGTCCGCAGGCCTCACTGACCCGATCCAAGTTCTGTCACTCTCACTGGGAGAGTGCTAACGCCAATGATTAGCACTCGACCCCGGAGAGTGCAAGGCCGTCCCACCGCCACGGCCCGGTCCCGGACACCCGCGCGCCGCGGCCGGGGGCACCGGCGCGGGCCCGGACACACACGTGGGGCCCGCATCCATTTACAGAGGATGCGGGCCCCACGGGCCTGTATGCGTCGGTGGCCGATCGCGCCGAGATCAGACGGCGAGCTTGACCATGTCCGCCTGCGGACCCTTCTGGCCCTGCGAGATCTCGAACTCGACTCGCTGACCTTCTTCAAGGGTGCGGTACCCGTCCATCTGGATCGCGCTGTAGTGGACGAAAACATCCGCACCACCGTCGACCGCGATGAAGCCGTACCCCTTCTCCGCGTTGAACCACTTGACGGTGCCCTGAGCCATGCCTAACTCCCCTATTACTGGCCCTTGCACGGGACCGCACTTCGCGGACCCGGGTCAGATCTCCACCCTCCGACAGGAGAGGGTGTGCGCCGGAACGCGTCGACCGCGGCTGAATGTATCTGCCCAACTGCCCTCTGCAACAGGTCAGTCGGACGAGAATTCCGGGCAGGGGCCGGGAGCGGAATGCCGCCTATTCCAGCATTACGGGGCAAGTCGGGCCGGGCAAAGCGCACTTAAGGAGCAATATGCTCGAACACTTTGACTGCATCTCGACGCCGGTTCGTCGCGTTCTCATATGCACGTGGCATGCGCAGCGAAGGGGACTTCCCCACTGTACCGCGCTCAACCACACTGAATTGCCCCCTCCGCTTAGCTTGCGGAGGGGGCAATTCAGGTAACAGCGCGTAGGTCAGCAGCCGCCCGCGACGGCGGGAATGATCGAGATTCCGGCGCCGTCCGGCGTGGCCGTCTCCAGCCCCTGCTCGAAGCGGACGTCGTCGTCGTTGACGTACACGTTGACGAACCGGCGCAGCTTGCCCTGATCGTCCAGGACCCGGGCGGCGATCCCGGTGTGGTTCTTCTCCAGGTCGGCGATGACCTCGGCGAGGGTGGCACCCTCGGCCGCGACCTCGGCCTGCCCGCCGGTGTACGTACGGAGGATGGTGGGGATGCGGACGTTGACGCTCATGGGGCTTCCTGCCTTCCGTCTGGGAGCTGCTGGTGGGTCAGCCGGCCAGGCCGGCGTCGCGGAACGCGTCCAGGCTCGGGCGGATGGTCGCGGTCGGGCCGGTGGTCGGCGCCACCGCGTCCAGGGTCTTGAGGCCGTCACCCGTGTTGAGGACGACAGTAGTCAGAGCCGGGTCCAGAAGCCCGTCCTCGATGAGCTTGCGGGTGACACCGACCGTCACGCCGCCCGCCGTCTCGGCGAAGATGCCCTCGGTCCGGGCCAGCAGCTTGATCGCGTCCACGATCTGCCCGTCGTTCACGTCCTCCACCGCGCCGCCGGTGCGCCGGGCGATGTCCAGGACGTACGGGCCGTCCGCCGGGTTGCCGATGGCCAGGGACTTGGCGATCGTGTCCGGCTTCTGCGGGCGGACCACGTCGTGGCCCGCCTTGAAGGCGGTGGAGACCGGCGAGCAGCCCTCGGCCTGGGCGCCGAAGATCTTGTACGGCCGGTCCTCGACGAGCCCCATCCGGATCAGCTCCTGGAGCCCCTTGTCGATCTTCGTGAGCTGGGAGCCGGAGGCGATCGGGACGACGAGCTGGTCGGGCAGCCGCCAGCCGAGCTGCTCGCAGATCTCGTACGCCAGCGTCTTGGAACCCTCGCCGTAGTACGGGCGCAGGTTCACGTTGACGAAGCCCCAGCCCTCGCCGAGCGGGTCGCCGATGAGCTCCGAGCAGAAGCGGTTGACGTCGTCGTAGTTGCCCTCGATGCCGACCAGCTCGCCGCCGTACACCGCGGCCATGACGACCTTGCCCTGCTCCAGGTCGTGCGGGATGAAGACGCAGGAGCGCAGGCCGGCGCGGGCGGCGGCGGCGCCCACCGCGCCCGCGAGGTTGCCGGTGGAGGAGCAGGAGAGCGTGGTGAAGCCGAAGGCGCGGGCGGCCTCGACGGCGATGGCGACGACGCGGTCCTTGAAGGAGTGCGTCGGGTTGCCGGAGTCGTCCTTGACGTAGAGACCGCCGGTGACGCCGAGTTCCCGGGCGAGGTTGTCGGCCTTGACGAGCTTGGTGAATCCCGGATTCAGGTTGGGCTTTTCAGCCACATTGGCCGGAACAGGCAGCAGGGGCGCATAGCGCCAGATGTTGTCCGGGCCCGCTTCGATCCGCTTGCGGAGCGCCTCGGGATCACCTGTCGGAAGGTCGTACGCGACTTCGAGCGGCCCGAAACACAGGGCGCAGGCGAAGATGGGGCCGAGCTCGAAGCGCTCGCCGCATTCCCGGCAGGAAAGCGCGACGGCGGGACCGAGATCCACGGAGGTGGTGGCGTTTACGGTGGTGGTGTCCGCGGTGGCGACCGTGGTGGCAGCTACGTCGGCGGTGTGCACAGCCATGATGGCGAGGCCCTTTCTCCTCATCTTCCCCATGGCGCATTTCGCCATGAGACGGAATTGGCACCTTCCCCACCGTGACCTCGCGGTCGGCAGGAGGGTTGCCGGGACTTCAACGGGCCGTTCCCTCAGTCCCTCTGGATGAGCGCTGTGGCACCGGGTCCATGACCCGGGCATTTGTCCGCGTGGCGACCCCGACATGCGACGGCCGTCCGCGTTGTTCAAGACTGTAACCGAAGGCGCGGACGGTTGAGATAGTCGTCCGAACCGCGAGACGGACCACACACGGCACCCGTACCGTCCCGCACACCGTCACTCACAGAGGGGTCACCGATCGTGCTGGAAGAGGTGGAACGCTGGCTGAGCAGGCGTTCCTGGTCGGCGGCCGACCGCCCGCTGGACGCGATCACGGCCGCCAAGCGCCGCACGGGCACCACGGTCAGCGTGGTCCTGCCGGCGCTGGACGAGGAGGCCACGGTCGGGCAGATCGTGACCGCGATCCGCCGCGAGCTGATGACCGCCGCCGTGCCGCTGGTGGACGAGCTGGTGGTGGTCGACTCCGGCTCCACCGACCGTACGGCCGAGGTCGCGTCCGCCGCCGGCGCCCGGGTGGTGCACCGGGACGCGATCCTGCCCCGGATACCGGCGCTGCCCGGCAAGGGCGAGGTCCTGTGGCGCTCCCTGCTGGTCACCACGGGTGACATCGTCTGCTTCATCGACGCGGACCTGAAGGACTTCGACCCCGGCTTCGTCTCCGGGATCGTCGGCCCCCTCCTGACCGATCCGGACGTCGACCTCGTCAAGGCGATGTACGACCGCCCGTTCGGCGACTCCCCAGGCCAGGGCGGTCGCGTCACCGAACTGGTGGCCCGCCCGCTGCTCAATCTGCACTGGCCCCAGCTGGCCGGGTTCGTCCAGCCGCTGGGCGGCGAGTACGCGGCCCGGCGCTCCCTGCTGGAGCGACTGCCCTTCCCCGTCGGTTACGGAGTGGAGCTGGGGCTCCTCGTCGACGCGCTGCACACCGTGGGTCTCGACGCGCTGGCCCAGGTCGACGTGGGCGTGCGCAGACACCGCCACCAGGACGGGCAGGCGCTCGGCCGGATGGCCGCCGCGATCTACCGCACGGCCCAACTGCGGCTGTCCCGGGCCCACTTGGTGCGGCCCTCGCTGACCCAGTTCGAGCGGGCCGAGGACGGCTTCGTCCCGCGCACGTACGCGGTGGACACCGAGGAACGGCCGCCCATGCGCGAAATCTCGGAGTACGCGGTGCATCGCGCGGCGTAAACGAACATGACCGTCGGGGTCCGTGACGCTGTTCGCACGTTTGAGGCATTCCGCTTCGGGCTAGGTTCGTCTCCATGGTCTCCGCGCGTGCTGCCCAGGTCCTCGTCGCGTCCAACCGCGGCCCGGTCTCGTACACCCTCGACCCCGACGGAACACTCACACCCCGCCGCGGCGGCGGCGGCCTGGTCTCGGGCCTCTCCGCCATCGGCGCCGAGGCGGACACCCTGTGGGTGTGCTCCGCGCTCGGCGACGGCGACCGGGAGGCCGTGCGGCGCGGGGTGGGCGAGCCGGGTGTGCGGATGCTCGACATCGACGCGTCCGTGCACGCCGACGCGTACAACGGCATCGCCAACTCGGTGCTGTGGTTCGTCCACCACATGCTCTACCAGACGCCGCTGGAGCCCGCCTTCGACGCGGAGTTCCGGCGCCAGTGGGGCGCGTACGAGGCGTACAACCGGGCCTTCGCGCGGGCCCTGGCGGACGAGGCGGCGGACGGGGCGGCCGTGGTGGTCCAGGACTACCACCTGGCGCTGGTCCCCGGCATGCTCCGCGAACTCCGCCCCGACCTGCGCATCGGCCACTTCTCGCACACCCCGTGGGCGCCGCCGGAGTACTTCCGGATGCTGCCGGACGACGTGGCCGCACAGCTCCTGAAGGGGATGCTCGGCGCGGACCGGCTCGGCTTCCTGACCCGGCGCTGGGCGGACGCGTTCACCCGCTGCTGCGAGGACGTCGTCGGCGGTACGGGCACCACCCGGATCGGGGTGCACGGGCTCGGCGCGGACGCCGAGTTCCTGCGGCGCCGCTCGCACGAGAGCGACGTCGAGGAGCGGATGGCCGCGCTGCGGGAGGAGATCGGCGCGGGCCGCCGCACGATCGTCCGGGTCGACCGCACGGAGCTGTCGAAGAACATCGTGCGGGGACTGCTGGCGTACCGGCAGCTCCTGGAGGAGCGCCCCGAGTGGCGCGAGCGGGTGGTGCACGTCGCCTTCGCCTATCCGTCGCGGCAGGACCTGGCGGTGTACCGGGAGTACACCGAGGAGGTGTCCCGGGTGGCCGCCTCGATCAACTCCGCGTACGGGACGGCCGACTGGACCCCGGTGGTCCTCCATGTGAAGGACGACTTCGCCCGGTCGCTGGCGGCGTACCGGCTGGCCGACGTGGCGCTGGTCAACCCGATCCGGGACGGCATGAACCTGGTCGCCAAGGAGGTGCCGGTGGTCTCGGACTCCGGGTGCGCGCTGGTGCTGTCGCGGGAGGCGGGGGCGTACGAGGAGCTCGGCGAGGACGCGGTGGTGGTGAACCCGTACGACGTGTCGGGCACGGCGACCGCGCTGCACGAGGCGCTGTCCATGGGGCCGGAGGAGCGGACCGCGCGCACGAAGCGGCTGGCGGCTGCGGCGACCGCGCTGCCGCCGCAGCGGTGGTTCCTGGACCAGCTGGAGGAACTGCGACGCTGACCTTCGTCCACGGACGTGGGTTGCTCGCGCCCATGCGGCGGAGCCGCACATCAACACAGCCCCGCGCCCCAGACTGCCCAGGGGCGCGGGGAACTGCGCGACCAGCCCAGACGGACCCGCAGCTGAAGTTCCGACCCCTTCAGGGGCGCGGGGCGCAGTCCCGTGGAGGGGGAGGTGTGGGGTCGGCAGTACGAGGGCGTGGGACCATCGAGCGTGCTCGACATCGGCTACTCCCTCTCCAACCGCTTCCCCGACCCCCCGCAGACCGACTACCGCCGCGCGGACGTCCACGCCCTGCGCCACGACCTCTTCTGCGGAGACGTCTACCTCGCCGACACCAAGAAGGACCGCGAGGTGTCCACAGCCTGGGGATGGGTGCCGGTGCTCGACTTCGCCTGGGCGCTCTGCGACACCGTGGAGGCGCTCGACCGCGACCCGCGCGGCAGCCGCTCCTCCCGGAGCCAGTACGCCGAGATCGACTTCACCGAGTCCACCGATCGCATGCTCTTCGAGCGCCGCTTCGGCTGGGTGGACGTCGAGGCCGACTGGATGCCCGGCGACGAGCCCCCGCTCACCTTCAGCCACCGCCTGCTGCGCCGCGAGGCCCGCGACTTCCTGCACGACGTGATCGCCGACCTCAGCGACATGCACGACGACCTCGCCGAGAACCCCGTCATCTGGACCCTTCAGGCCCGCTTCCCGCGCCTGACGGACTAGGGCGGGCCGCCCGGCCGCGCGGCGGGCGGCGGGCGGCGGGCGGCCTCACGCCACCACCCGCACCCCCACCTGCGCCGCGAACGCGGGCGCCAGATCGACCAGCTGGGACGGCGTGATCACCGCGCCCGCCAGCCGGTCCACGCCCCGGGCGATGTCCAGGAGCGAGGCGCCGCGCAGGTCCACGTCCTTCATCCGGGCGCCGGTGAAGTCCGCGCCCCGCAGCTCGCAGCCCGCGAACGCCACCCGGTCGAGCCGGGCCGCCGCGAAGTCCGGCTCGGCCAGGACGCAGTTCTCGAAGACCACGTCCCGCAGGTCCGTGTCGCGCAGATTCAGATAGTCGATCTTTCCGCCGCGGATCAGCACCCGTTCGAGCACCGCGCCGTGCAGCTGCACACCACCCATCCGGACGTCATGGATCTCCACATCGCGCAGGGACGCGCGCGAGAGGTCGGTCCCCACGCCGCGGACCCCGGAGATCACCGTGTCGATGAGACGGGACCCGGGCAGCCGCGTCTCGTCCAGCACGCAGCCGAACACCCCGCAGTCCATGAAGCGGGCCCCGGTGCCCTCCTGGCCCGACAGGTCCAGATTCCGGAACTCCAGGCCGTCGTAGTCGCCCTCCGGTTCCAGTTCCGCCGGACCGTGTGGTGCCAGCGGGGGCAGCCGTACTTCCGGACGCCGCACCGCCGTCACTTCGCTCGCCCTCTTCGCCATGACTCCATGCTGGACCACCCCACTGACAACCGTCCCACCCCTACCTGTCACATTCCCCCCTCCTCGCTCCGTCTCTAACGATGAGTGCCCGTACAGCGACAGGAGAGCAGAATGGACCGGATCACCGTCATCGGCGGCGGCCTCGCCGGGCTCACCGCGGCCATCACCGCGGCCGAGTCCGGCGCCCGGGTGAACCTGTACGAGTCGCACCACACGCTGGGCGGGCGCGCGCGTACCGCGGAGGGGCCGTACCTCACCAACGACGGTCCGCACGCCCTGTACAACGGCGGCCCGCACTGGGCCTGGCTCAAACGCCGTGGCCTGCTGGGGCAGGTCGCCTCCGTACCGCCGCTGGAGGCCGCCAGATTCCGCTTCCACTGGGACGGCTCGCTGCGGCACACTCCGCCTCTGGCCCTGCTGAAACTGGCCCGGCAGAGTCCGGGAAGCGCCCCCGTGGACACGGACTTCGCCACCTGGGCGGCCGGGGTCGTCGGCGCCAGGGCCGCCCGCGCCGCAGCCAACTACGCGGCCGTCGCCGTCTTCCACCACGATCCCGGCTCGCTCTCCGCCGCGTTCGTCCAGGAGCGGCTGCACCGCGCCGCCGCGCTGCCCCCCGAGGCGCGCTATCCGGTGGGGGGTTGGGGCGCGCTGGTCGACCGGATGGCCACGCGCGCGTGGGAGCTGGGGGTGCACGTGGAGACCACCGCGCGCGTGGACGCGCTCCCCGACGACCACGGGCCGGTGGTCGTCGCGACCTCCCTCGACGCCGCGCGCCGGCTGCTCGGCGACGACTCGCTGCGCTGGACCAGTGGCCGTACGGTGCTGATGGACGTCGGGCTCACCAGCCGGCGGGGGGATCCGTTCGTCGTCTCGGACCTGGAGACGCCGGGCTGGATCGAACGCTTCACGGCAGCGGGCCGCACGCTCGCGCCGGCCGGGCACCAGCTCCTCCAGGCGCAGTTCCCCATCGCGCCGCACGAGTCGAAGGCCGATGGGGTCGCGCGGGGTGAGCGTCTGCTGGACGCGGCGTTCGCGGGCTGGCGCCAGCGGCTCACCTGGCGCCGTGACGCGCTCGCGGCGGGGCGTACGGGGGCGGTGGATCTGCCCGGCACGACGTGGCGCGACCGCCCGGCGATCGACCGCGGCCACGGGGTGTTCCTGGCGGGCGACCAGGTGGCGGCACCGGGCGTCCTGTCGGAGGTGGCGTTCGCGAGTGGGGTGGAGG
>NZ_JBJHPC010000003.1:0-54790 GCF_045257485.1 Streptomyces sp. YS-3
GGGCGTCGGCCGGGGGAGGGTCCCCGGCCCGGGGAGGAACGCCGGCCCGGGGAAGACCACCGGCCCAGGAAGAGACACCAGCCCAGGAAGTACCACCGGACCAGGAAGGACCACCGGCCCGGGGAGGGACATTGAACGTCATACCTTGCCTTCCGAGCGCTCCGGCCGCGTGCGTGCATCGGGCCGACCGCCCTCGCGCGGCGCCCCCCACGTGAACGCGGCCGACCGTGCGCGGGTCACGGAGCGACACGGCGTGGCGTCGGCCCGGTGTCATTGGTCCGTCCCGTCCCGCCGCACCGTCCGGTCGCTCCGTCGGGTCCCTCGCCGGGCGGACCCGGCCGTCGTGGAACCGTTGCCATCGGGAAGGGCCGGGGTGGGCATCCCGTCCTTCCGGTTCGGGGCGGGCACCCCGTCCTTCCGGTTCACCGGGGCCTTGCCCGGAGCCTTGCGGCGCAGCTTGAGCCGGCGCGCGGGCATGGCCGCGCCCATGTCGAGCGTGGAGATCGGCGCCGCGATGTCGGGCCCGCAGGCTCGGGCGACCTCAACGCCCGGTGCTCGTCCCGGACTTGGCGTCGGCGTACCGGGCCCGCACACCGGGTCCGGCTCCGTGACGCCGGGTCCCCACACCGTGTCCGCCGCCGCGCCCTCCCGCTCCCGCCTCTCCTCCCGCAGGCACCTGCGCAGGGCCTCCGGATCCAGGCCCTGGTTGCAGGCCTGGTGCAGCAGTTGAGCGAACTGGTAGTCCGGGTCCGCCCGCAGGGCCAGGCCCAGGGCGACCCGGGCGGCCGGCTCGTCGCCCGTCGACCACGCCACCCAGCCCGCCAGCGTCAGCGGGACCGCCGCGTGCTCCCCGTAACGGCCCACGCAGCGGCGGGACAGCGCGCGCCACAGGCGCAGGGCGGGGACCGCGTCCGGGCCCTCCATCCACTCGGCCGCGCGGTCCCGGGTGGTGCGGTCCTGGAGGCCGAGGAGCAGGGCCGCCGCCTCGTCGTGGGTGATCAGGCCGTCGTCCAGCGCGTCCCCGTCCGTACGGCCCGCGGCCGGGGGCGCGCCGGCGAGGCGGCGCATCACCCGGCCCGCGAGGTCGAGGGTCTCCCGGCCGACCCGCAGCCGCTCCTCCTCGTCCAGGACGCGGGGCACGAGCGCCGCCTCGGCCGCCGCGAGCGCCCGCTCCTGGTCGGCCGCCGCGGGGCGCCGCCACGGGGTGAGGCGTGCCTCCATCTCCCGCAGGGAGCCCCGGACCTGGAGGCCCGCGAAGGTCGCGGCTGCCGCCAGCACAGACGTACCGGGCAGAGCCAGTACGTTCCCCTCCGGCGGGCAGCAGCGCGCGTCCGGGCAGCAGTACGACCAGTACCTGCCGTCCGAGATGCACAGCGCCTCCAGGACCGGGACGTCCAGGGCGCCGCACGCCGTCCGCAGCAACTGCGCCAGCGGACGGAGCCTCTCCATCACGTGACCGGCGGTCGTGTCCCCGGCCGGGTCCGGGTCCTGGCAGAGGAACACGATGATCCCGTCCGGGCGCGGCCCGCGCCGCTCGCTCCCCGCCACCAGGCACTCGGCCAACTGCGCGGCGACATGCGGCCATTCACCCGGCGCACGGGGAATGCCGAGCCGGAGCCGCCCGCCGAAGCGGCCCCGGCGACCGTGGAGGGCGACCATCACGATCGAGTCCGTCGGATGGAAGCCCATCAAATAGGGCAGGGCGTCGGCCAGTTCGGCCGGGTTGCGCAGGGTGAGCTGCGGGTCGTCTTCGGGCAGACCGTGGGATCCGTGCGATTCGCGGTGCTTGTTCATGCCCCGACGGTCCCGCGCCGGGCCACCCCTCACCAGCCCTGTGGATAACGTTGTCCACAGGCGAGAACAGGCCATCGAAAAAACCTTCAAACTGAGGGGCGGTGGGACCGTCGCGTCTCGTCGCGCGACGGTCCCACCGCCCGCTCTGTCCAGCTCCGCAGCCGCGACCCGGTCCGGGTCCGGTTCCGCTTCCGGACGGGGCGCCGGGTCCGGCGGGGCCGTGCCGCACACCTCGCTAGACCGCGTCTACCACTTCTGGCCGGCCTGCTGCTTCGTCGTGGCGTTGAGCCGGTTGAACAGGTTGCTGACGGCGATGTGCAGCACGAGCGAGGCCAGCTCCTGCTCGTTGAAGTGCTTGGCGGCCTCGTTCCACACCGCGTCCGGGACCGGGTCCTCGCGGTCGTTCAGGCGCGTGACGTGCTCGGTGAGCGCCAGCGCGGCGCGCTCGGAGTCGGTGTAGAAGGGGGTCTCGCGCCACGCGCCGACGGAGAAGATCTTCTCGTCGCTCTCGCCCGCCTTGCGCGCCTGGCCGGACGCCGACTCCACACAGGGGCTGCAGCCGTTGATCTGGCTCGCGCGCAGGTGGCTGAGCGCCAGCAGACCCGCCGGGACGCCGCCCGCGTAGGTGGCCTTGTACAGGCTCTGGATGGCCTGCATCGCGTCGGGGAGGACCATCGCCGGGTTCTGCATCCGTGCTTCCATGACTGCTCTCCTTCAGAGATCTCAGCGATCGCTTTCAGCCGATCGCTCAGCGGTGACGCCGGCTCGATTCCATCGGTCGGAATCCCGCGTCACAGAACTGACGGGTCCCGCCTCAGGAGTGTGACCGCGGAAGGAGAAGAATTTTTCGCGCGGCCGTCGAGCGGGCCCCGCTCGGCCCTCCGACGACCTCGCCACACGGACATCGAAGCGGCCCCGCAAGGCGTCAGGAGCCTTGCGGGGCCGCTCGTCGCACACCGACCGGAACCACCGGCCCCGGCGTCAGGACCAGGACCGGGTCGGGGCCGGAACCGGGCCCGGGACCGGATCAGCGCCGGGACCGGGACCGCGTCCGGATTACTCCGTGACCTTGATCAGCTGACCCTCGGTGCCGACCGAGTTGTTGGTCACGTAGATCTCGTTGTTCGGACCCACGGCCAGACCGGTGGACATCGCCAGCTTGCCGTCGGTCGGGATCTCGGTGACGGCCTTGGTCTTGATGTCGATCCGGTTCAGCTTGCCCGGCAGCGGCGGGCCCTGCTGCTGGAAGCCGCCGGTCAGCGTCAGCGCGATCAGGTTGCCGTTCTTGTCGGCCGCGAGGTCGGTGACCGCGGTCAGACCGCTGGCGAAGACCTCGGCGCGGTGACCCGGCACCAGCCGCCAGATGCGCGAGCCGCCCGGGCGCAGACCGCCCATGTCGGCGATGTAGAACGCGCCGTCCGCGCCCTTGACGATGCCGCTGGGCACCGACTGGACCTTGACCGTGCCGTCGGCGGCGACGGTCTTGGTCTGCGGGGCGAGCGACTCCAGGACCTTCTTCTCCTTGGCCGACGGGGCCGCGCCGGCGCCGCCCGGGGCGGGGAGCTCGTTGTCCGGGAAGATCGCCTCGGTCGTGGTGCGACCGCCGAAGCCGACGCCGACCAGGTCGTTGGCACCGGCGTCCGTGACCAGGAAGCCGCGGCCGTTGCGGGCGAAGCGCCAGGCGTTGCTGTGGATCGACGCCTCCTCGCCGCCCGCCGGGTGACCCAGCACCCAGTCGGGGTCGAGCAGCGTCTCGTGCTTGACCGGGTCGCCGACGACCCAGCCGCTGCCCGTCTGCAGCGTGCCGAGCTTGGCCGCGTCCGCGCCGAGCTTGGCGCGGTCGTCCGTGCCGCCGCCGAAGCCGCTGAGGACGAGGTAACCCGATCCGTTGGCCTCGACGTCGTTGGGACCGGCGGCCGAGATCGGCTCGTACGGGTTGGTCGGGGCCACCGCGGAGGACGCCAGGCCGGTGACGACGCGGCCCTGCTGGGTGCCCTTGACACGGTAGACAGAACCGGTCAGTCCGACGCACTTGGTGCCCGGCGCGCAGCCCGGCTTGCCCACGCCCGACTCGGCGATCAGGATCGTCCCGTCCGCCTGGACGGAGAGGCCGCGGGGGTTGTTGAGCTTGCTCGCGATGACCTCAATGTTGGCGGCAGCGGCCTTGGCATCCTTCGGCGAGGACGGCGAGGCCTGTGCCGGGCCCGGGATCAGCGTGACGGCCAGCGTGCCCACGGCCGCCGCTGCCACGAAGGCCCCACTCCAAGACCTGCGTATTCTCGACATGTCTCTCCCTCATCATGGCGTGCCCCCGTCATTGGGAGCCGACTCAACGGGCGCCACGATAGACGCTTCTACCTCAACCGTCCTGTATTCACAGGTAAGTTGTAAGCCTGTCCGACTGCGATGCATCCGCAGTTGCACACTTGATTCGCACTCGGAATTCACTGGTGCCGAACTCGTGTCGGCATTTCGGCCAACTCGGGCCTGTTTCTCGCGCGTTGAGTGGTTGTTCGCCGCCGTGCTCGGCTCTAGAGTCTGCCGGGCGACGCCCATAGTTGACGCCATAGCTGACGCCGTAGTTTCCGGTATCCCGGCAATTGAGACTTTGATACCGCTGCGCAACCGCCCACGGAGGATACGCATGCCCCCAATTCCGCCCGCCCGAGTCGTCCGCATCGTCGAAGGGGTGCGCGCGCGGGTGCAGCGCCTCGCCCAGCTGATGGTGCCTGCGCCGATCGCCGTCCTCGAACTGGCCCAGGGCGCCTGGGTGTCCCAGGCGATCTACGTGGCGGCCGAGCTCAAGATCGCCGACCAGCTCGCCGACGGCCCGCTGTCCTCGGAGGAGATCGCCCGGCGGATCGAGGCCGACCCGGACGCGGTCCACCGCCTGCTGCGCGCCCTCGCCGGCTACCGCATATTCAGCGAGCAGAGCGACGGCCGGTTCAAGCTGACGCCGATGGCCGACGCGCTGCGCACCGGCACGCCGATGTCGATGCGCGACATGGCCCTGTTGACAGGTCACCCCGCGAGCTGGGAGGACTGGGGTGCGCTCATCCACACCGTGCGCACGGGCCAGCCGAGCCTGGAGAAGAACCGCGGGATGCACGCGTACGAGTACCTGGGCCAGAACCCGGAATTCGCGGAGATCTTCCTCAACGGCATGGGCACGCTCTCGAATATGGAGACCGAGCCCATTCTCGCCGCGTACGACTTCTCCAAGTACAAGACGCTCGTCGACGTCTTCGGCGGCCGTGGCGGTCTGCTCTCGGCGATCCTCAAGAAGACACCCCAGTCGAAGGGCATCCTCTTCGATTCCCGGGCGGACGAGCTGGGCGCCCACACGTTTCTCTCGGAAGAGGGCGTGGTCGACCGGGTCGAGATCGACAAGGGCGATCTCTTCGGTCCGCTGCCGGCCGGTGCGGACGCCTATCTGCTGAAGCACATTCTGCATGAATGGCCGGAGCCGAAGGCACTGGAGATCCTCAAGAACGCGCGTGAGGCAATCAGCCCCGACGGCCGGCTGCTCGTCATGGAATTCGTTCCTCCGGAGGGCAACGCGCCGCACCCCGCCAAGCTCGTCGACCTGTGGCTGATGATCCTCGTCGGCGGCAAGGAGCGCACCGCCCGCCAGTACTCGGAGATCCTGCGCGCCACCGGCTTCCAGCTCGACCGGGTGGTGCAGACCGCCGCGGGCGTCTCCATCGTCGAGGCGCGCCCGGTCTGACGGACCCCCGTCCCGTGACGGCGGTCGTCCCGTGACAGCGGTCGTCCCACGAAGAAGCTCCTGGCGGATCGTTTCCGCCAGGAGCTTCCTCCGTTACGGGAGCACGACCTACGCCAGCCCCGCCAGCCTCAGCAGCAGCCCCTTCACCTCGGTGGCCGCCACCTCGTCGCCCACCGCGTCCGGAGCCGAGCACAGCAGCAGCGGCCCGTCCCGCGGGTCGTCGGGCAGCCGCCCGTGGCTGCCGCGCACCGGTGAGGGGTCCAGCGGTACGACCGCCATCCGGTAGCGCATCCCGAGCTTCTTGCGGGCCAGCGCCTTCGCGGCCTTGACCTTCACATACGGGTCGAGCGGATCCATGAACAGCTCGACCGGGTCGTATCCGGGCTTGCGGTGGATCTCGACGAGCTGGGCGAAGTCCGGGGCGCGGTCGTCGTCGAGCCAGTAGTAGTACGTGAACCAGGCGTCCGGCTCGGCGATCGCGACCAGTTCGCCCGAGCGCGGGTGGTCGAGACCGTGGCTCTTCTTGCCCTCGTCGTCGAGGAGCCGCTCGATCCCCGCGACGTCCGCGAGAGCCTCGCGGACGGCTTCGAGGTCCTCGGGCCTGCGGACGTAGATGTGCGCGAGCTGGTGGTCGGCCACCGCGAAGGCACGGGAGGCCATCGGGTCCAGGTACTCCATCCCGTCCTGGGTGTGCACCTCCAGGAGTCCGGCACGGCGCAGGGCGCGGTTGATGTCCACGGGCCGGCTGACGCGGGTGATGCCGTACTCCGAGAGCGCCACCACCGTGCGGCCGGCCGCCTCGGCGTCGTCGAGCAGGGGCGCCATGGCCGCGTCGAGCTCGGCGGCGGCGCGGTAGGAGCGCGGGTCGTCGGGCCCGTACCGCTGGAGGTCGTAGTCCAGGTGCGGCAGATAGCACAGCGCGAGGTCCGGGGCGCGCGTCGCCAGGATGTGCCGGGTCGCGTCGATGATCCACTGGGAGGAGACGAGGTCGGCGCCGGGTCCCCAGAAGTGGAAGAGGGGGAACGTGCCGAACTTGTCGTGGAGTTCGTCGTGGAGCGCCGGGGGCCGGGTGTAGCAGTCGGGCTCCTTGCGGCCGTCGGCGTAGTAGACCGGGCGCGGGGTGACCGTGATGTCGGTGTCCGCGCCCATCGCGTACCACCAGCAGATGTTGGCGACCGTGTAGCCGGGGTGGGCGCGTCGCGCCGCGTCCCACACCTTGTCGCCCTCGACCAGGCCGTTGTGCTGCCGCCAGAGCAGGACCTCGCCGAGGTCGCGGAAGTACCAGCCGTTGCCGACGATGCCGTGCTCGGCGGGGAGCGTCCCGGTGAGGAAGGTCGACTGGGCCGCGCAGGTCACGGCCGGGAGCACCGTGCCGAGCCGGGCCCGGGAGCCGGAGCGGCCGAGCGCCTTGAGGCGGGGCATGTGCTCCAGCAGCTTGGGGGTGAGGCCGACGACGTCCAGGACGAGGAGCGGGGTGGGCGCAGGGGCGTCGGTCATGGCAGTTCCTTGAGGCCGAGGTCGGTCAACAGGTCCCGGGCGAGCGCCAGTTCGGCGGCGATGCCCTCGGCGAGCCGGTCCCGGTCGCGCGGGCGCAGCTCGGCGGGCAGCGCCTGCCAGGTGTACGTCTCGACCTCCAGGTGCCGGGTGCGCGCGATGGGGCCGCCGACCAGGACGGCCAGGGTCTCGCGCAGTACGGGCAGGGTGGAGGTCAGCGGCGCCGCGGGGCGCGCGTGCAGCGGTACGTGGAAGTGGGCGCGCCAGGGGGCGCCGTCCGGCAGGGCCCCGCCCGTCAGGGCCGTGCCGAGGTCGTCGGTGCCGAGGAGCGCCCCGCCGTTCCTGGTGCGGGTCTGGTGCAGGAAGCGGGGTTCGGCGAACTCGGCCAGCGCGGCGCGCACTTCCGGCCTGGACGGCTCCTCGGCGTGCAGCGCGGCCGACAGCTGGGCCTTGGGGACCGTGATCCCGGCGGTGCGCAGCGCGTCGAGCGCCCGGGCCGGATCCTCGAACGAGGTGGCCAGATGGCAGGTGTCGACGCAGACGCCGATCCTGGGCGAGCCGATCGCGGTGAGCGGGGCGATGGCGTCGGCGGTGGTCTCGACGGTGCAGCCGGGCTCGGGCTCCAGACCGATCCGGACGGACTTCCCGGTCTCCTCCTCCAGCGCGTCGAGGCGCACGGCCAGCGTGCGCAGCGCGGTGTGCGCCGTCTCGGCCGCGGCGCCGTCGAAGCCGGTGCGCCAGGCGAGCGGGAGGGTGGAGATGGTGCCCTCGGTGACGTCGTCGGGGAGCAGTGCGGCGAGCAGGCGCGCGAGGTCGGTCGTGTACGCGAGGCGTTCCGGATCCGTCCAGTCCGGCCGGTAGACGCGGTACTTGACCTCCTCGGCGCCGAACCCCTCGTACGGGAAGCCGTTGAGGGTGACGACCTCAAGGCCGCGTCCGTCGAGTTCGCGGCGCAGACGGCGCAGCGCGGCCGGGTCGGCGCTCAGCTCTCCGGCCGCGCCCCGGGCCAGCCACAGACCGATGCCGAGCCGGTCGGTGCCCAGGCGGCGGCGCACCGGCTCGCAGTGGTCGCGCAGTTGGGCGAGGACGCCGTCGAGGGTCTCGGCGGGGTGGACGTTGGTGCAGTACGCGAGGTGGACCGTGGAGCCGTCGGGGTGGCGCAGTCGCATGGGTTACTCGCCGCCGCGCAGGATGGAGTTGCCCTCGTGCAGGGTCGCCGGGGCGGCCACCGAGAGGTCGAGACGGCCGCTCAGCCCGTAGAAGGCGACCGGGTTGCGCCACAGCACCAGGTCCACCGCGTCCTCGTCGAACCCGGCCTTCAGCATGGTGTCGGCCACCTTGCGGGTCTTGAGGGGATCGCTCCTGCCCCAGTCGGCGGCCGAGTTGACGAGCACCTTCTCCGGGCCGTACTCGTCGAGGATCGCGACCATCCGGTCCTCGTCCATCTTGGTGTCGGGGTAGACGGAGAAGCCGAGCCAGGCGCCGCTGTCCTTGGCCTCGCGCACGGTCGTCTCGTTGAGGTGGTCGAGCAGCACCCGGTCCGGGGCGAGCGCCGACTCGCGTACGACGTCGACGGTGCGGCGCAGACCGGTGAGCTTGTCGCGGTGCGGGGTGTGCACCATCGCGGGCAGGCCGTGCTCGGCGGCGAGCTGGAGCTGTACGGCGAGGGCGTGGTCCTCGGCGGGCGTCATCGAGTCGTAGCCGATCTCGCCGACGGCGACCACCCCGTCCTTGACCAGATAACGCGGCAGCTCGTCGAGGACGGGCGTACAGCGCGGGTCGTTGGCCTCCTTGGGGTTGAGGGCGATCGTGCAGTGGTGGGCGATGCCGTACTGCGCGGCCCGGAACGGCTCCCAGCCGAGCAGCGCGTCGAAGTAGTCGAAGAAGCTCGCGGGCGAGGTACGGGGCTGGCCCAGCCAGAAGGCGGGCTCGACGACCGCGCGCACGCCCGCCGCGTACATCGCCTCGTAGTCGTCGGTGGTGCGGGACGTCATATGGATGTGCGGGTCGAAGATACGCATGGTCAGGACTCCTCGGCCCCGGTGAGGGCCAGTACGCGGTTCAGGTCGTCGGGGACGGGGCGGCCGGCGGCGGCCCGCTCCTCGGCGTAGTCGCCGAGCATCCGGGCGAGTTCCGTGTCGCCGTGGGCGCGCTCCCCCAGGGCGGCGACGGCGTCCACGGGCACGGCGGTGAACAGGCACTTCAGTACGGCGTGCCGCCAGGCGTGCGGGTCCAGGTGGGCCGCCGCGTAGGGGCCGACGGCCGCCGCCACCAGCCGGGTGTCGTTGGCGCGCAGGGCGTCCTCGACGAGCGGCACCCCGGCGGCCGGGTCGATGCCGAGCTCCGGGAGCGCCAGCAGGAGCGCGCGGCGCTCGGCGGCGCTGCCCTGCCGGTAGAGCCGGGTCGCGGTGGCCGCGTCCACCCGGGCGGTGCGCAGCAGCAGGACGCGTGCCGCGTCCACGGCGTCGGCGCCGAGGTGGCGCCCGGCCGAGGCGAACCGCAGCTCCCAGGGGGCGGTGCCGAATCCGGCGGACGGGCGCTCGGCGGTGTGCGCCGCCTCGGCGAGCGCCTCGTCGAGCCAGGCACGGGCGGCGCCGCCCAAGCGGGCGTCGAGTTCCGCACGAGGTATCACGGCTGTACTCCCTTCAGGGGCGAGGCGGCGCCCGTGCCGAGCGGACGCAGGAACTCCATGGACCGGCGGGCCTGTTCGGGGCCCGCGTGGGAGTGGCGGGGCAGCTCGACGACGGTCAGGCCGCGGTATCCGGTGGCGTCCAGCGCCGCCAGGACGGGCGGGAAGTCGATCTCGCCGTCCCCGAACGGCAGGTGCTCGTGGACCCCGCGCCGCATGTCCTCGATCTGGACGTGCCGCAGCCAGGGCGCGGCGGCCCGGACGCACTCGGCGGGCGGCAGCGGCTCCAGGCACTGGCAGTGCCCGATGTCGAGGGTGAGCCCGAGCGGTTCCGGGTCGCCGAGCTGTGCGCGCAGCCGGTGGAAGTCCGCGAGGGTGGCGAGGAGATGGCCGGGCTCGGGTTCGATCGCGAGCGGCACACCGCTCTGCGAGGCCGCGTCGAGGACCGGCTCCAGGGCCTCCCCCAGAAGCTTCCAGGCGGTGTCGTCGTCGAGGCCCGCGGGGGTGATGCCGCTGAAGCAGTGCACGGCGTGCGCGCCGAGGTCGGCGGCGACGCGGACGGCCGTGACCAGCAGCTCGGTGCGGCGGGCCCGGGCCCGCGGGTCCGGGTCGAGCAGGGACGGGCCGTGCTTGCGCCTCGGGTCCAGGACGTACCGGGCGCCGGTCTCCACGGTCACGTCGAGGCCGAGTTCGCCCAGGCGCCGGGCCACCGCCGCCGTGCGCTCCCCGAGTCCGGGCGCGAGCGGGTCGAGGTGCATGTGGTCGAGGGTCAGTCCCACGCCCTCGTAGCCGAGGTCGGCGAGCAGGGCGAGGGCGTCGTCGAGGCGCAGGTCGGTGAGGCCGTTGGTGCCGTAGCCGAGGCGGATGCTCATGTGGGGCTGACCTTTCGTGCGAGCGTGCGGGCCACGGGGACGAGACCGGCCAGGGCGGCGGCGGTACGCACCGAGCCGGCCCGCGCCGCGAGGGCCGCCTGGAGCGGGATCATCGCCTTGATCCCGCCGCCGACCGCTCGCTGGGTGAGCGGGGGCGAGGGGTTGAGGACGGCGTGGAAGAGGGGCTTGGCGGCGGTGGCGGCGTAGGTCGCGGCCAGGGCCGCCCGCGCCAGGTCGGCCGGTGCGGGGCGGGTCCACGGCGACGGCGCGGGCCGGGCCGTGAGCGCCCCCAGGGCCAGTGCTCCGGCCAGGGCCGCCAGCGGCGCGGACACCGCACCCCCTTGGGTCTCGTGGCGGGAGACGGTGGTGACCGCGTAGGTGTGCGCGCCCAGCGCCGCGGCCGGGAGCAGGGACGGCCTCGCCACCGTGCCGCCGGTGGCCGTCGCGCCCAGGAGGAGGTCGAGGGAGCGGGCCGCGGCCATCGCCGCCGGGCCCGCCGCGGTGTGCTTCAGACGCAGGTCGTACGCCCACACCGTGCCCGCGAGCGCGGTGGCCACCAGACCGGCCGGACGCCCCGCGCGGTGGGCGAGCGCCAGGCCCGCGCCGGTGAGGCCGACCGCCGCCACCAGGGCCGCGGCGGGCTTCACCCGGCCGGACGGGATCGGGCGGTGCGGGCGCTCGACGGCGTCCTCGGCGCGGTCCGCCCAGTCGTTCAGGGCCATGCCCGCCTCGTACAGGCACAGCGAGGAGCCGATCGCGAGCACGGTGCGCCCGTTGGGGCGCAGCCCGGCGGACGCCGCCCCCGCGAGGGCGTCGCCGGGAACGGTGAACAGCGCGGAGACACGCAGCAGTTCGGCCCAGGCGCGCAAGCCCTGCTTCACCGGACCTCCCGCAGCCGCTCGGCGAACTCCAGCAGCACGCCGTACTGCTCGGCGAGCGCCGAGGAGCCGCCGTCCGGGTCCTTGAAGTAGAAGCCCAGCTCGGGGCGGGGGCCGGTGAGTCCGGCTTCGTGGGCGCGGGCGGTGAGGCGGGCCAGGTCCAGGACGAGCGGCGCGGCGAGCGCCGAGTCGCAGCCCTGCCAGATGGTCTGGAGGACCATCCGCGAGCCGAGGAAGCCCTCGAAGACGATGTGGTCCCAGGCGGTCTTCCAGTCCCCGAGCGCGGGCACGTCGTCGATGTGCACCTCACCCTCGGGCAGCATGCCGAGGGTGTCCTCCAGGACGCGGTTCTTGCCCGCGTTCTTGGCGGCGGCTGCGGCCGGGTCGGCCAGCGAGGCCCCGTCCCCGCCGCCGAGCAGATTGCTGCCGGACCACGCCCGTACGGCCAGGGCGCGCTGGCGGAACATCGGCGCGAGCACCGCGCGGAGCAGGGTCTGGCCGGTCTTGCCGTCGCGGCCCGCGTACGGGACGCGGGCCTCCTCGGCCGCGGCCTCCAGGGCCGGGTGGCGCAGACCGGTCGAGGGGGTGAAGTTGACGTACGCGCACCCGGCGCGCAGCGCCGCCGCCGCGTAGAGCGAGGAGGCGGGCAGCCGGGTGTCGCCGCCGGCGGGCGCGGGCTCGGTGGAGGAGACGTTGACGACGACGGTACGGGCGACTCCCGTGCGGCGGGCGAAGTCGGTGAGGTCGGCCGTGAACGCGGCGATCAGCTCCTCGTCGCCGCGGGTGTCGCCGGGCAGCGGGCCGCCCATGCGTATCTCCTCGTCGGCGGCGGCGAGTTCGGCGCGCACGGCGGCGGGCAGGGTGTGCGGGAGCACTCCCCCGGCGGCCAGTTCCTCGGCACGCTTGGGCAGCGGGCTGCTGGCCACGTCGTGGCCGCCGAAGACGAAGGACGACAGCTCGGGAAGGCCGGTGCCGGTGAAGTCGGGGCTCTCGGTGACCATGCCGGTGGCGGGCTGGAGCCCGGCGGCGACGGCGGCGCAGCCGGCGACCGCCGTGGTGGCGACGGAGCCGCGGGCTCCGATGAACCAGACCCCCGTCCGGGGGCCGTTGTCGCGGGTATCTGCGTAAGGGGACATGGACAGCCTCCTGGGTACGTCAGCGCGTTGAAGCCTTTCCAACCTGACGGCAGGGACGGCTGGTTGGGCAGCTGTTCGAACGTATCGATGATCCGCCCGCCGACGGACGGTTGCGGGTGTGCCGCAGTTGCACGCGGCCAACGGGCGGAGTGCCGGCGCGGGCGTCGGGCCCGCGCCGGCACTCCTCCTCGTCGCTCCGCACGTGTGCGCGGTGTTCAGCGCGCTTCGGCGCCGCCACGGCCGGTGCCCGGCCGGCTCACTCGGCCCGCTGCTGGAGCTGCTCGGCAAGGGTCTGCCAGGCGGCGGCGCAGCTGCGTGCGAGGTCGGCGACCTCGGGTGCCCAGTGGCCGGGCAGACCGCGGCCGAGGGTCTCCATGCCCTCGCCGTCCACCGTGTAGTGGTGGAGCCAGCGCAGGGTGCGCCGGCCGGCCTCGTTGAGCCGCAGCGAGGGGTCCTCGCTCAGCTTGGCGAGCAGTTTCTGCCGGTCGACGGTGATCTCCCGCCGCTCGCTGCGGGCGCTCACCGCCCGCTGCGTCTGCCGGGGCACCACGGGCGTGCCGGGCGCCGGGCTCTGGCCCGCCGCCGTACGGTAGCGGCCCGGCACGGGGTCCTCGCCCCGGTCGATGCGCTGCCGTACGTCCCGCACGGTGGCGGGCGAGAGGCCGGTCGCCCGGGCCACCTCGCGCAGCCCCGCGTCGGGCCGCTCGTGGATCATCGCGGCGGCCTGCTGGCGGCGGTATCCGCTGTCCAGCGGGCGCAACCGGCCGTCCCGTCCCAGGCGCGCGTTCGACTGCGGAGCGTCCGCCGAGGAGCGGGACCTGATCCGGGAGATCGTCTTGTCGGAGAGGCCCACGGCGGCGGCGACGGCCCGGTCCGACCACTGCGGGTGGGTCATGATGATCCGCGCGGCGGCGACCGAGCGGTCCGAGCGCGACAGCGGCAGACCGTGGGTGACGTTGGCCTTGACCGCCAGGACGTATGCGGCGCCCTCGTCGCAGTCGACCATCCGGGCCTGGATGGTGGTCCGGCCGTTGAGGAGCGCGGCGCGAACCCGGTGGGTGCCGTCGATGACGCGCATCGACGGGCGGTGGACGGTGATCGGCGGCAGCGAGTCGCCGGCTTCGGCGAGCACGCGCACATGGTCCTCGTCCGCGCCGCCGAGACGGGGCGAGTCCTCGAAGACCAGGGAGTCGATGCGTACTTCACCGGCGGGATGCGACTCGATCCAGACCATGGAGGTCACGACCTCGTCGAGGTCCGCCGCGTGGATCTTCAGTAACTGATCATCAATTGATTGCTCGGCCAGACTCACTTTGCGCCCCCTCGCAATGAATCGGAACCGGAATCCACTTCCGGTGTGCGAAATGAAAGGCGACCGGGCAGGCCTTGTCAACCACCCCGGAGCCGGTTGCCGAGGCCCGGATTTCCTTGTGGCACAAGGCCGTTCACGCGCGCGTAAGGCGTGTGCCGGGCAGCTTGAAGGGCCCTCGGAGCGGCACGGACCGCACTGCTGTACGGGTCGCAAACGGCGGTCGAGCAGAGCGGAAGTTCAGGTTCCGTCAAGTGCGGACAACCTTCTGTACCGTCGGAGGTGAACAGTCGGGGGAATCGGTCCACTGAGGGGGACCGGACGTCAGGGAGCGTCAGAAGAGGGGCCGGGATCGCACATTCGGGGGTGTTGATCGGCTTCGCACTCGTGATGCGCCCCGGACGCTCCCCCGCCCCGGGGTCGGCCGCCGCCCGCTCTCCCGCCTCGGGGCGGTGGACCAACTCCCACGACGTGGCGCGAAGTTGGCTGGTTTTCTGGCCGAGAACAGACCCGGATCCCGTCACATCGGTGTGACGGGCCCCGGGCCTGCGAAGCGTCAGTCGCCGCAGATGCCGTCGACCGCGACCTTCTCGTACAGATGGGGCGAGACCGTGCAGCCCCGCGGGTACCCCGAACCGCCGGGACGGACCTCAAGGTTGTCGTGTGCCGCCGCCAGATGGGCGGCGGACTGCCAGACCGCGACGTTCACCAGGATGCGGCTGCCGGCGATGCCCCGGTGCATCTGCGTGGAGACGAAGCCGGGCTGCCGCGTGAAGTATGCGGCGTCCTCGCGCCAGAGCGCCAGGAACTCCTCGGTCCTGCCCTTCGGCACGGTGAACGTGTTGACCAGCACGACCTGGCCAGTGCGCTCCTTCAGTTGCTGTGTATAAGGAGTGGTCTCGTCTGCCTCCACGAATTCGATCACAGAACCTCCTGCAGGTCGGCGGGTCGGCGGGACGGGCGCGGGCGCCGGCTCAGCGCGGCGAGCCGAACCAGCGCGCGAGCGCGTCGAGCAGCTCGCCGCCGTCCGGGGCGACCCACGCCACGTGTCCGTCGGGACGGATGAGGACGGCGTCCGGGGTCGTGCCCTCGGCCGTGTCCGCCGGGACCCAGCCGTCCGGGACGATGTCCACCCGGTCCGACCAGCTCGCCCCGGTGACGATGTCGATCCGGTCGGACCAGCCCTCGGCGAGGCGGGCCGGCTCGGCGCTGCCGTCCGCGACGACCAGCACACCGCGCGCCCGGTGCAGCAGCTCCGAGACCCGGGTGGTGGAGCCGTCCCCGAGCTTGACCTCGCGGTCGGGCATCCGCAGCCCGAGCAGCGGGTGGCCCACGGCGCCGCCCATGTCGTACCGGATACCGAGGCCGCTGACGTGCCCGGCCAGGCGCCGCGCCGCGTCGGGCGACTGCACCAGCTCGCGCATCACCTGGCGCATCGGTTCCATCTCGTCACCGGTGAGATAGAGGGAGGCCTGGGCGAGGGTGTTGCGCAGCAGCTTCTCGCCCACCGGGTGCCGTTCGGCGTGGTAGGTGTCGAGCAACCCCTCGGGCGCCCAGCCGTTGACGGTGGCGGCCAGCTTCCAGCCGAGGTTCACCGCGTCCTGGACACCGACGCTCAGCCCCTGGGCGCCGGCCGGGATGTGGATGTGGGTGGAGTCGCCGGAGAGCAGCACCCGGCCGCGCCGGTACTCCGCGGCCTGGCGGGTGGCGTTGGTGAACGCGCTGACCCACTTCGTCTCGGCCCCGTGCAGCGACTGCCCGGTGAGCTCCTGCCAGGAGTCCGCGATCTCGGTAAACGTCAGCTTGGTGTTGTCGCGGGGGGTGAGCTTCGCCGGGTGGATGATGATCCGGGTCACGCCCTCCTCCAGGCGGATGGCCATCACCATGCCGCCGTCGACCCGCTCGCCGATCACCCGCGGCTTGATGTCGGGACGGTCCACGACATCCGCCACGTACATCCCGCGGGTGGCCTCGCGCCCGGGGAAGTCGATGCCGGCCAGCTTGCGGATACGGGAGCGCCCGCCGTCGCAGCCCACCAGGTACCGGGCGGTGTGCTCGGCGCGGCCGTCCGGCCCGTCCACCACCACCGTGATGTCGTCCGGCCCTTCCCGGTAGTCGACCACCTCGTATCCGCGGCGCACCTCCGCGCCGAGGTCGATGGCCCACGCCTCCAGGATCTCCTCGATGCGGTACTGGGGCACTCCGCGGATGCCGAAGTGGTTGTCCTCCAGGGCGGTGAAGTCGATGCGCACACCGCCGAAGTGGCCCTCGTTGCCGATCTCGATGTCACCGAAGCGGGCCAGCAGTCCGCGCTGGTGGAAGACCTCCGCGGCACGCCGGGTGAACCCGACTCCGCGCGACTCCCCGCTCGGAGTGGCTCTCTGCTCGTAGACGACGACGTCGACGCCGTTCAGCCGCAGTTCGCCGGCCAGCATCAGCCCGACGGGTCCGGCACCGGCAATGATCACGCCAGTTCCCATTTTTCGTCCTCCTGGATGAGATATGCGAGATCGAATTCAGCGGCTCGGGAATCCACTCGCAACGCCCCACGACGCCGCTCAATCGGCCTGTCGAGATCGAAAACGGAGCGTTGAATGTGATCATGCTCAGCGGCTCCCACAAAAGACCTTTCGGGCCGCCGAAGAAGTCTGCAACTCGACGATCAGGGGCGTCAAGGGGAATGGGTCCTGCTGTTTTCCATGATCTCCGCGGGCACCACTTCCGCCACTTGGGCAATCCTTATTGAAATATGCCCCAGAACCCCCGGTGATCCTTTTCCGCCCATCGGAAGAGAACGGAAAAGCGGAATAGGAATGAGGTATTCAACAGACCGAAGTGCCTTGTTCCGGATAGCCGGTACGCGATCAAGATCAAAAAGGCCGCTCGACATCGACTTTCCGCGGTTGCCCTCTTGACTCGAAGAATTGGATGTTGCAAGGGTGCTCCACGCAGAACACCAGACTTAATAAGGAGAGCGATGTCCTCCGCAGTCACGCAGAAGCTCACGGTTTTTCTGGCGTTCCCGCAGGATGCCGAGGAGGCGGTGACGTTCTACACGTCCCTCTTCGACGGCTCAGAGGTGATCAACACCATTCGCGCCCGGGCCGGTGAGCCGGGCTGGGTGGAGGGAACCCTGCAGCACGCGGTCTTCACCCTGGCCGGGCAGCAGTTCATGTGCATCAACATTCCGCCGGACGGCGCCCGGGGCTCCGACCACGCCCCTTGGGACAGTTACTCGTTCTCACCCGCGATGGCGGTGTACGTGCAGTGCGACTCGGACGAGGAGTTCGACCGGGTCTTCGAGGGCCTCTCCGAGAAGGGTGAGGTGATCATGCCGGTCGGCACCTATGGGTTCAGCGCCAAGTTCGCCTGGGTCAACGACCGGTTCGGGGTCTCCTGGCGGATCAACCTCTCCGAGAGCAAGACCGGGTAACCACACCTCCCCGCTCCACCGTCGGCCATGAGGCACTGCCGCCTCATGGCCGACGCTGCCCTGCAGAAACGTTTTTCCAAAACCGGCCTACTTACCGGTCGGTCACTTATTCACGAGTCTCCGCCGCGCGGCACACCGCAGCGCCCCACCCACCGCCCGGCCGCGCGCTTTCCCCTGCCCGGAATACGTGTGTCCGCATTACCCGTGCCGGATCACCTGTGGCCGGATTATCCGTGCCCGTATGAGTTGCCTTCGCAAGATGCAAGACATCCATCGGACGTCCCCCCTTGACCACGGGAGAAGACATGATCTTGGTAACCGGCGCGACCGGGAACGTCGGCAGAAACATCGTCGACGAGCTGCTGAAATCGGGGGAGCAGGTACGGGCCATCGCCCGCGATCCCGCCAAGTGCGCCCTGCCGGGCGACGTGGAGGTACTGGCGGCCGATCTGGGCCGGCCCGAGACGCTGGGCAAGGCGCTGCGGGGAGTTGAACGCCTCTATCTGTGGCCGGTGTTCGGCGAGCTCCAGGGAGCGGTCGACGCCATCGCGGCTGCTGGGGTGCAACATGTGGTCATGCTGTCTTCCGAGGCGGTCACCTATGCTGCCGAAGAGCCGCACATCGCGTGCGAGAAGGCAGTCGTCGAGTCGGGAATGTCATGGACGTTCCTGCGGCCGAGCGCGTTCATGTCCAACGATCTCCTCTGGATACCCCAGATCGCCAAAGACGGAGTGGTGCACGGTGTGTACGGAAGTTCCGCGATGGCGCCGATCCATGAGCGCGACATCGCGGCGGTCGCGGTGAAGTCCCTGCTCGCGGCGGAATCCGGCACGATCCACTCGATCACCGGGCCCCAGTCGCTCAGCCAGGAGGAACGGGTGCGCCTGCTCGGCGCCGCGCTCGGCATCCCCACCCGCTTCCAGGAGGTGCCGCGCGAACGCGTCCGCGCGGCGATGGTCAACTACCTCTCCGGGTACGTGGCCGATCAGATCCTCGACCGGCGTGTGGAGTTGCTGGGCAAGGAGGCGGAGGTCCTGCCCACCGTCGAACTCGTCACCGGCCGCCCCGCCTACACGTACGCCGAGTGGATCACCCACCACGAGGCGGAGTTCCGCCCCGTACTCAAGATCTGACCCTTTGTGAGGTGCACTGTGCATTCCGCCGTCAACGAGACCCTGAACTCGCTGGACCGCACACGCCGGCCCGTCATCGGCATCACGGCCGTCGTGACCCAGATCAAGTTCGCGATCTTCGAGATGGACGCGACGTTCGTTCCGCAGACGTTCGTCCAGAAGGTCGCCGACGCCGGCTGCATACCGGTGCTGCTGGCTCCGCAGCCGGGTGTGGAGCAGACCATCGGCGGCCTCGACGGTCTGCTGCTGCTCGCGGGTCCCGACGCGGACCCGGCGCTGTACGGGCAGGACAAGCACGAGAAGACCGGCTGGAACGACACCACCCGGGACCGGGCCGAACTCGCCCTGATCGAGGCCGCGTTGGCGGACGACCTGCCCACCCTCGGCATCTGCCGCGGTGAGCAGCTCATCAACATCCTGCGCGGCGGCACCCTCCACCAGCACCTTCCGGAGATCGTCGGCCACGACAACCACTCCCCCGGGGGGAAGGAGTACGGGCAGCAGAAGGTGCGGCTCGAACCCGGCAGCCACCTCGCCGAGTTCCTGAAGAAGGACGTCGTGCCCTGCCACCACCACCAGGTCATCGACCGGGTGGGAGAGGGTCTGACGGTGACCGCCTGGTCCGAGGACGGGACGGTGGAGGCGATCGAGGTCGACGGCCACCCGTTCGCGGTCGGTGTGCAGTGGCACGCCGAGGAGTCCGACGACGACAGCCCGTTCACGGCGCTCGCCGAGGCGGCGCGGCAGCGGATGGCGGTCCGGCGCGGCTGATCCGCCCGCGCTCGGAGTCCGCTCAAGGAATGACAGAGGCGCAGCACGGCCGGATGGCCGGGCTGCGCCTCTTGGTGTTGCATGGAGCGTGCCGGGTGGAGCGGGGTTTCGGGGGGTGCTTCCCATGAGAACCGGGGATTTCCCGAGGGGAAACGGGGAGCGTTCCCGGTTTCGGGGCCCGTTCCGCGCCCGCGTCCGGGTGGCCGCCGGCTACTCCGCCAGGATCTTGACGTCCATTTCGTCCAGGTGTCCGGGGTCCGCGAGCATGTCGATCGCGGCGATCCGGCCGTCCACGACGATGAAGTCGAACACCACCTTCACACTGCCGTTCGGCGCCCAGACCATGCCCGGGGCCCCGTCCACCAGCGCGAGCTGGGCGACCTGGGCCCGGCCGGAGAACGTCTTGGCGACCGCCTGGGCACCCAGGGCACCGCTCGCGCCCATCGCCAGGGCGGCGCCGTCGACCCGGACGACGACCTCCGGGTCGAGCAGGGCGAGCAGTTCGTCGAACCGGCCGCCGCGCGAGGCGGCGAGGAAGGCGTCGACGATCTGCCGCTGGCGGCCCCGGTCGGCGGTGGGCGCGGCCTCGGCGTTCTGCACCCGGCGGCGTGCCCGGCTGGCGAGCTGCCGGGTGGCGATGGTGGAGCGTCCCACCACGGGGGCGATGTCGTCGAAGGGGACGGCGAACATGTCGTGCAGGACGAAGGCGAGCCGCTCGGCCGGGGAGAGCGTGTCGAGCACCACCAGCAGCGCCGGGCCGACCGAGTCGACCAGGACCGCTGCCTGTTCGGGGTCCGCGCTCTCGTGCGCGCCGTGGTGGACGGGCGGTGGCCGCTCGCCCAGCAGGTCCTCGCGCCGCGACTCGCGCGAGCGCAGCATGTCCAGGCAGACGCGCGCGACGACCGTGGTCAGCCAGCCGCCCAGGTTCTCCACCGTGCTCACATCCGAGCGGCTGAGCCGGAACCAGGACTCCTGCACGGCGTCCTCGGCCTCGTTCAGCGAGCCCAGCATCCGGTAGGCGACCGCCCGCAGATGGGGGCGGTGCGCCTCGAAGCGCTCCGCCAGCCGTTCGGTCTCGTCCATGGGTCACATTCCTCCACCGGGCCCGTCGTCACGCACTGCGAGGCCCAGCCTATGGGACAAGTCACATCAAGTTCATATCTTGGATGTTCGGTATCCAGTTCGGTCATTCCCTATGAAATTGTCCGTCCCCGGGGGCGGCCGGCCCCCTGCTCCCCGCCGGGCCCGGTCAGCCGAGCCTGGCGGCCAGGAACTCCTCCCAGGTCACCCGGGCCGTGTCGTACCCCTCCCGCGGGCCCTTCGGCAGCAGCCCGCCGGCCCGGATCCTGCCCAGGCCCGGCATCCACACCGGGACCACCGGAGAGCCGCGGTGGACGGCCTTGAGATACGCGCGGATCATCGCGACCGCGTCGGTGGCCTGCGGCCCCACCAGATCGGGCACCCGCCCGGCCGCCTTGTCCACGGCCAGCTCGGCGAGCCGGGACGCCACCTCCTCGGGGTCGATCGGCTGTACCTTGAAGCCCGCGGGGACCGGGACCAGGGGCAGCTTCTTCGCCTTCTGGGCTCCGTTGAGGATGAAGTCGTAGAACTGGGTGACGCGCAGCAGCGTCCACGGCACCTTGGAGCCGGTCACCACCCGCTCCGACTCCAGCTTCGACTTGAAGTAGCCGAAGGAGACGTCCTCGACGCCGACGATGGAGATGTAGACGAGGTGCGCGACCCCGGCCGCCTCGGCCGCGCGGACCAGGTTGCGGGTGGCCTCGGCGTCGCCCTTCTTGTCACTGGCGCAGTGCACGAGCGTGCCCACGCCCTCGACGGCGGGACCGATGCCCTGGTCCTTGGCGAGATCGCCGGTCACGTGGGTGACACCGGTCTCGGCCGGGCGGCTCTTCCTGCTGAGCACCCGGACGTCGGCGCCGGCGTCCCGCAGCCGCGAGACGACCAGTCGTCCCAGCGTGCCCGTGCCGCCGGTCACCAGGATGGGCGACGTCATGGCTCCTCCTTCGTTGAAGTGTCGCCACACTGACGATCCGGCCCGCGAAAGTGTGACGTCCCGGTTCCGGACCGGCCCGGACCGGTCCCGGACACACCACGGGCGCACCGCCTCCCGGGTGGGAAGAGGTGCGCCCGCGATCGAGGACCGTGGGGACGAGCCGGTGCGCTCCCGTCCGTACGGAGGTCAGCCCAGCCGCGCCGATTCGGCGCGCGGCCCGACCGGAAGGTCCGCCTCGTCGCGCTCGGGGTGGCCCGGGCGCCAGAACTTCGGCCCGAGCTCCAGCGCGAGCGCCGGGATCAGCAGGCTGCGGACGATGAACGTGTCCAGCAGGATGCCGACCGCCACGAGCAGGCCCTGCTGGAGCGAGGCCACCGTCGGGATGGCCGCCAGGACGCTGAAGGTGGCGGCGAGGACGAGGCCCGCCGAGGTGATCACACCACCGGTGACGGTGAGGCTGGTGAGGACGCCTTCGCGGTGGCCGCGCTTGCCGACCTCCTCACGGGCCCGGGTCATCAGGAAGATGGTGTAGTCGACACCGAGAGCGACCAGGAACAGGAAGCCGAACAGCAGCAGCCCCCGGTCGATCCGCGGATACCCCACGGCGTGGAACAGCAGCGCCGCCGAGCCCACGGCCGCGGTGTACGAGAGCACCACCGACAGCAGCAGCATCAGCGGTGCCACCAGGGCCCGCAGCAGGACGATCAGCATGATCAGGACCACCGCGAGGATGAGCGGGATCAGTACCTTCTCCTCCTTGCCCTGGGCGTCGGAGGTGTCCAGCGCGATCGCCGTCTGCCCGCCGACCACCGCGTCCCGCGCCTCGCCGGAGGCGTGGTCCAGCGCGGTGCGCATCCGGTCGACGGTCTGGCGGGCGGCCTCGGTGTCCGGCGCGTTCTTCAGGACGGACTCGATGTGCGTCCAGCCGTTCCTGGACGCCACGGTGGTCGCCTTGGTGACGCCGGGCACGCCCTGGACCGTGGAGAGCGCGGTGGCCGCGCCCGCGTCCTTGACGTACACGTCGGCGGGGGCCGAGGAGCCGGCCGGGAAGTGCTCGGACAGCAGCTCCTGGCCGGCCACCGAGTCGACCTTCTTGGTGAACTGCTCGGCCTGGGTCTGGCCGGTGGAAAGCGACATCGCGCCGAACGCCAGCGCACCGAGGACCAGGACCGTACCGATCCAGATCGGGCGCGGCCGGCGGCCGACGAAGCCGGAGATCCGCCCCCAGAAGCCGTGCTCCTTCTCGACGCTCGCGTCCACGTACTGCGCCGAGTAGCGCGGGGTGAACGGCCAGAACACCCAGCGGCCCAGGATCACCAGGAACGCGGGCAGCAGCGTGGTCATCGCGAAGTAGACGATGACCACGCCGAGGGCGACGACCGGGCCGAGGCCCCGGGTGGAGTTCATGGAGCCGAACACCAGGCAGAGGGTGGCGATGCCGACGGTCGCCGCGGAGGCGGTGATCGCGGGCAGGCAGCGGCGCAGCGCGTACACCATCGCCTCGTGCCGGTCCTCGTGGCGGTGCAGCTCCTCGCGGTACCGGGCGATCAGCAGCAGCGCGTAGTCGGTGCCGACGCCCAGGACCAGGACGATCAGCACATAGGCGCTCTGGCCGTTGACCGTGAGCCCCGCGTGCTTGGCGAGGAGGTAGACGACGGCGCTGGCGACCTGGCTGGCCAGGCCCACCGAGAGCAGCGGGATCAGCCAGAGGACGGGGCTGCGGTACGTGAACAGCAGGAAGATCGCGACGAGTCCGAGCGTGGCACCCATCAGGGCGCCGTCCATACCGGAGTAGACATCGATGAAGTCGGCGATGCTGCCGGCCGGGCCCGTGATCCGCACGTCGAGGCCGTCCGGCGCGCTCTTCTGCGCCGCCTTGCGCAGATCCTTCACGCCGTCGCCGAGGACGCTGTTGTCGGCCTTGTCCGACTTGATGGGGACGCTGAGGAACGCGGCCTTGTTGTCGGAGGCGACCGTGACCGGCGGGATCTCCGCAGCGGCGATCCTGTCCGTGACGAACCGGGCGCGGTCGGCGTTGACCTTGGCCAAGTCGGCGCCGGTCAGGCCGTCTTCGCGCGCGTAGACGACGACCGCGCCGAGACGGCCCTTGTCCTGGAAGTAGTCCTCGGCGATCTTCACCGCCTTCGTCGCCTGCGCGTTCTTCGGCAACCAGGTCTGGGCCTCGTTGTTCTGGACGTCACCGAGCTTGGCCGCGAGGGACCCGCCCACGACGATGAGCAGCACCCACAGCACGAGGACGGCCCACTTGGAGCGGCGGCCGGCGACGGCCCTCGCGTACTTGTGGGCGAACGAAGACGTGGACGGGGGCGGCGGCTCCTCGATGGACTGCCTCGGTGATGGAGGATGCGTCGTCATGACTGCTCGCTAAGGGTCGGGAGTCCCGCGCGGCCGTGGGGCGCTCAGGGCTCGGTCGAACTCGGTCTGTTCGAGGGGCCTCCCCTGTACGACCCGATCGCCTCGACTCGATCGGGGTACCTCTTCCTGTCACATGAGCTGGGTTTTGTTCGTCACTGCTATGACGGAACGTGGCCAGAGGGTGTGACCGTGACGCGTTCGTCACTCACTGACGGAGCGCGACGAAGGAATGTGACCGATGGACGACGGCGAATGGCTGGCGCGGCGTTTCGAGGAGAGCCGCCCGCATCTGCGAGCCGTGGCGTACCGGATGCTGGGCTCGCTGAACGAGGCCGACGAAGCCGTCGAGGAAGCGTGGTTACAGATCATCGACAGCGGCGACGACGCCACGGACGAGGGGGTCCGGGGTCTGCCCGCCTGGCTGATGACGGTGGTCGCCAACGTCTCCCTCGACCGGCTGCGCTCGCGCAGGACGCTCTGTCCGAACGTGCTGCTGCCCCGGGTGCCGGCCGCGCGCCGGGCGCCGGACGATCTGACGGCCCCGGTGCCGGACGCGCTGGTGGCGGATCTGGCCCGGATGGGTCCGGTCCACCAGGAGTTGCTGGCGGACTCGGTGGGCCTGGCGCTGCTGGTGGTCCTGGAGACGCTGGATCCGGCCGAGCGGATGGCGTTCGTCCTGCACGACCTGTTCGGTCTGCCCTACGAGGAGATCGCGCCCATCGTCGGCGCCCGCGGGGCCGAGGCCGCCCGCGAACTCGCGGGCCGGGCGCGGGTGCGGGTGCAGAGCGTCGACCCGCTGCCCGAGGACGGCTCGGACCGGCTGCGGCGGATCGTGGACTCCTTCCTCGCCGCCTCGCGCGGCGGTGACTTCGACACGCTGATCGCGATGCTCGACCCGGACGTGGTGCTGCACGCCGACGCGGAGGCGGTGGCGGCGGGCGCGCCGGGCGCGGAGGTGCGGGGCGCGGCCTCGGTGGCCAGGACGTTCTCGGGCCGGGCCCGTTACGCCCGGCTGGCGCTGGTGGACGGGGCCGTGGGCGCGGTGTGGGCGCCGCGCGGTCTGCCCCGGGTGGTCTTCGGCTTCACGATCGTGGACGAGCGGATCACCGGGATCGACATGCGGGCCGCCCCCGACCGGCTGAGCCGGACGGATCTGACCATCCTGGACGGGTGAGGCGGCGCCGACCCGGCGTACCCCAGCGGCCTTTGAGACGGCGTCAGGCACGACCACGGCGCGTCACCGGGTGAAGGACCCGGTGGCGCGCCGTCCGCGTGCGCCCGGAGCCGCTCGGGCGGGGCGCGGCCCGCACAGCCCCTCGTTGAACAATTGACGTCTCGGGGAAATCCTCCCCCGTTTTCCGACCGGATACTGGAGCACCTCTTACCGGGTGGCGTCGATCACTTTATGCGGCCTATCGATCAAGGATTTCCCTTTCCTCGCCGCCGGACCGTCGAGGCGGAAATACGCACGCGAATGGATAGCGGACACCGCGCCCGCAAAACGGTGCGGTGACACCAGTAAGCGGTGGCCCGCCCAGTTGCGCAGCGAGGGTGTGCGCGCAAGGTGTTCGACTGCGAAAGTTCCGCGGTTGCACGGGCGCGCTTCGCGTATACCTTCGTACGACGCGCCCACCGCGGCTCCGGTCCACGGACCGCCGCCCTAGCCTCAACCCCCCGGTCTCCGCAGGTCAGCGGGGTTGGTCCGGGAGTCTTCGGGCCGTCCCACCCGCGCCTGCGGGGTGCCGGGTCGAGCATATTGCATCCCTCCGCGCCACCGGGGATTATCAAGAGTCCGCGCGATTCAAGATTCCCTCCAGCAGGAATCCACCACACGTTTTGATCCGCGCCTGCACACCGCTCGCCCGCCGTTCCCATGGAGCGGGCCTCCGTGTAATTCTGGCCGACGTCGCCGAGGTGCGGCGCGCTATTGATGCTCTCTTACGTGGTCACGAGCGAAACAGGACAAGAGGGGGGCCACATGCCCACGAATACGTCGGACGACTCACTCGACGAGGTGGAAGGCTCGGTATCCGGGCGCAACAAGGTGATCGCCGAGCGCAAGCGCAGCGAGACCTGGAAGAAGCCGCCGCGCCGCATCGAGCGGGCCGAGTGCATCACCTGCGACACCTGCCTGCGTGCCTGCCCGCCCGAGTTCAACGCCATCTTCGACAACGGGCTCGATGTCGTCATCATCCCCGAACTCTGCTCGGGCTGCCCCAAGTGCGTCCTGGAGTGCCCCGTCGACTGCATCTACGTGGACGAGGACTGGACCCCGACGTCCGACGAGATGTGGAATCACATCGGGCTTACCGCTGAGGGTGTGTCATGACAAGTTTCGCCGAACGCAACGGCACGTCGCGCCGGGCCATCAACGCCAAGAAGCGCCAGAGCCGCCGGCCCAGCCGACTGGGCGCGGTGGCCGGTGCCACGCCGAAGCCGGACCGCGTCAAGGACGAGGAGGCCGGCTTCCCCACCCTGCTGAAGAACGCCTGGGAGAAGGCCGTCGAGGCCGGTGACCTGCGGACCTCGGTGAACACGCTGCTCACCCTGGACGGGCATGTCCCCGCCGACGTCCAGCTGCGCGCGCTGCGCACCGCGGACGAGGCGGCGCTCAAGGTGCTCTGCGGCATCTCCTGGCGCGAGGAGGACCTGCCCGCCCCGGTCCGCGACTCCAAGGAGCGCACCGCGTTCCTGGGCGAGCTGGGCCTGACCACGACCGGCCGCATCGTCGTGCGCGTCCCCTCCCAGGGCTCGCTGGCCGACGAGGAGAACCTGGTCGACGGCGTGATGAGCGTGCCGTGGTCGGCGCAGGACCTGCTCGACTACGAGAGCGAGGTCAACCGCGCCGCCGCCCGCTACGCCGACCAGGTCGTCGACTGCCGCCAGTGGCTGGCCGCGCTCGGCACCCCGGCCCGCGACGAACTCCTGGAGACCGTACGGGAGTCGGCGCTGCGCACCGCCCCCTTCGTCCTCCACCAGGAGGGGAAGCTCTACACCAACTTCCGCGAGGGCAACAACCTCATCGGCAAGACCCTGTGGGCGGGCCACCCCAGCGAGACGTTCAGCAGTCTGCTCGGCGTCGAGATGGAGCGCTGGTCCGACCACGACGCGATGCTGGTCGTCTGCCTCACCCTGCTCGTACGGTCGGCGGGCGCCGGCCGTATCGAGGAGGCCAACGGCACCCAGCTCTCCCTGGACCACCTCGCGTATCTGCTGGAGCGCACCCGCCGCAACTACAACGCGGTGCCCGGCGGCGAGCCGGTCCCGGCCGCCCCCACGCACCGGGTCGAGGCGCTCAACAAGCTGGCCATGGCGCTGCGCGAGCGGCGCGTCGGGCACGTCCTGCCCAACGCCCAGCTCTACCGCGAGATCCACGGCGCGCTGATGCACAAGATCGAGCGCCTGGCGGGTCCGTACGGCGAGGCGTCGCGGCAGCGCGAGGCGGAGCTCGCCGAGCGGCTGCGCGAGCGGCTCCCGGTCACCGGCGCCACCTTCGAGGAGCTGAGCGCGAGCCTGACCGCCTCCCCCGGCTGGCTGGCCCGGCCGCACGGCGACTTCGGCACCGGACTCGAAGCCCTGGTGTACGAGACGGTGGCCGGTGCCACCGACGTCTTCGAGGCCGACTTCGCGATGAGCCGCGGCATGCGCTCGCTGCCCGAGCTGATGCGCGCCCTGCGCGAGCAGAGCTACGCCGAGATCACCAAGTGGGACATCACCGACTTCTTCTGCTGTGTGGTGCCGGCCCCCGCGGCCAAGCGCTACTTCGAGGACTCGGTGCCCCAGCTCGCCGACACCGCCTGGGCGATGTCGTCGCGGATGCAGTACAACTCCTGGCACTTCATCGCGGGCAACCTGCCCAAGGTGCCGGCCGTGGTGGAGCGCGACCACTTCATCCCGCCGACCATCCCGGACGTCGCCTTCTACTCCGACCAGCACCACCACGGCCATGTCGCGGCGAAGGTGCGCTTCAGCATCCGCAGCCCGCAGGCGGTCGAGGTGCTGGGCCGGAAGTTCAACGGCTTCATGGACCTGCGCCTGCTGCGCTGCGAGGGCCGGCCGTTCGACGAGAGCGATCTGCTCGCCGCCCACCGGACCTCCGCCTTCATCGCCAGCGCCATGAGCGCCGCCGCCGCGCTGGTGGCCGCGGGCGAGGACATCGAGGTCACCGCCTTCGACTCCGCATGGCACCTCTCGTCGGTCCAGGCCGCGGCGGCGAACGCCAGGCAGCCGCACCCGGTGTCGTGACCGGCGTCCCACCTGCCCCTACAGGGAGATCCGTTGACCTCCATCGGTGACATACGCGAGCTGCTCGCCCGGGGCGAGCTCACCGCGGCCGAGCACGTCCAGTCGGTCCTCACCGCGATCCAGAAGACCGACATCGAGCTCGGGGCGTTCGTCTCGGTCGCGGGCGACGAGGCCGTACGGGAGGCCGAGCTGGCCGACGCCCGGATCCGGGAGCTCGGCCGGGCGGCCTTCGAGCGGCAGCCGCTGCTCGGGATCACCGTCTCGGTGAAGGACCTCATCCAGACCGGGGACCTGCCCACCGCCCGCGGCTCCCTCCTGGCGAACCGGCGGCCCCGGGCCGACGCGCCCTCGGTGGCGCGGCTGCGGGCCGCCGGGGCGATCGTCGTGGGCAAGACCACGACGTCGGAGTACGGCTGGAGCGCCTCCACGGTGAGCCGGGTGGCGCCGCCCACCCGCAACCCCTGGGACCCCGAACTGACCGCCGGCGGCTCCAGCGGCGGGGCCGCCGCCGCGGTGGCCGCGGGCCTGGGCTCGGGGGCGCTGGGCACCGACGGCGCGGGCTCCATCCGGATTCCCGCCGCGTTCTGCGGGGTCGTCGGCTACAAGCCCTCGTTCGCCAAGGTGCCCTATGTGCCCGCCTGCGCCGACCGGCTCTCCCACCAGGGGCCGATCGCGCGGACCGTGCCGGACGTCGTCGAGCTCGCCTCGGTGATCACCGGCGGGCATCCGGGCGACCCGGACTCGCTGATCGGCACGGTCGACCTGCCGGGCCAGCGCCGCTCGCTGCGGATCGGCTGGATCGAGTTCCCGGGCACCTCCGCGGAGGTCCGCCGGGTCACCGAGCAGGCCCTGCCCGCGCTTCAGGCCCAGGGCCACCGCGTCGAGCGGATCGAGGTGCCCTTCCGCGACCCGTATCCGGCGCTCGTCGACATCCTCGCCGCCAGCGACGCCGCCGCCACCTCACCCGCCGACGAGGAGTGGTGCGACCCGGGCCGCCTCGCGATCGTCCGGCACGGGCGCACGCTCAGCGGCGCGACCGTGATGCGGGCCGAGGAGGTGCGCCTGGCGCTGCGCACCACCCTGCACGAGATCTTCGGCCGGTACGACCTGCTCGCCATGGCCACCGTGCCCATCGAGCCGTTCGATCCGTACGCGATCGGCCCCCAGTGGGCGAGCCGTCCAGAGGACCTGCTCTGGCTGGCGTGGACACCCGCCACGTATCCCTTCAATATGACTGGCCAGCCGGCCGTTTCCCTCCCGGCCGGGCTCACCCGCGCCGGACTCCCGGTGGGACTCCAACTCGTGGGCCCGTTCGGGGCGGACGATCTGGTCCTGTCAGCGGCACGCCGTCTAGAGGCGGACCTCGGTCCCCTGCCGGCCGCACCGGACCGAGTAACCGAAAGGATCCTGTAACCCATGTTCTCCCGGTCGTGGTCCAGCCCCTTCTCCGAGTCGGGCGGCGTCGGTCGCCCCGCGTTCGTCACCGAGTTCGGCCTCTGGACCGACGAACAGGCCGCCGCCGCCGAGCAGATCGAGGCCTCCCTGAACGAGGTCGACCTCGTCCGCCTGGCCTTCGGCGACCCGCACGGTCTGGCCCGCTCCAAGACGCTGACGGTCGACGCGTTCCGCTCGGTCCTGCGCAACGGCATGGACTTCAGCTCCGGGCCCTTCATCTTCGACACCGGTCACGCGGCGGCGCTCGACTACCTCTCCGACCCGGGCGTGGGCGTCGACGAGATCGCCGGCGCGGGCAGCTTCGTGCTGGTGCCGGACCCGCTGACCTTCCAGATCCTGCCGCACGAGGGGCCGCGCACCGCCTGGGTGCTCGGCGACGAGTACCTGCGCGACGGCTCCCCGCACCCGCTCTCCGCACGCAACGTGCTGCGCCAGGTCGTCGCCCGCTACGCGGCCCGCGACCTCACCCCGGTGCTGGGCCTGGAGGTCGAGTGGTACCTCACCAAGCGGCTGCCCGGCCCTCCCGGGAACGCGGGCAACGGCTTCGGCCTCCAGGGCGCGGCCCCCCAGGTCGAGGCGGTGAACTCGGGCTACCAGTTCAACCTGGACTCCCACTACGACTCGGTCGCCCACTTCACCAGCCCGCTAGCCCTCAAGCTCCTCGAACTCGGCCTGCCGCTGCGGTCGATCGAGCACGAGTCGGGTCCGGGTCAGATCGAGACGACGTTCAACCCGATGCACGCGATGGACACCGCCGACGCGATGCTGCTGTTCCGCACCATGGTCAAGCAGACCGCGGCGCGCCAGGGCTACCACGCCACCTTCATGTCGCTGCCGCGCGTCGACAGCTTCGACCCGAGCGGCTGGCACCTGCACCAGTCGGTGATGGACGCGGCCGGCCGCAACATCTTCGCGGCCGAGGGCGGCGGCATCTCGGACCGGGGCAGGGCGTACATCGACGGCCTGCTGGCCCGCGCCCGCGACCTGTGTCTGCTCTCGGTGCCCACCGTCAACGGCTACCGCCGCCTCAGCTCGGAGTTCTCGCTCTCGCCGACCCGGATCGGCTGGAGCTACGAGGACCGCAGCGTGATGCTCCGCGTGGTCGGCGGCGGCTCCGCGACCCACGTCGAGAACCGGACCGGCGAACCCACCGCCAACCCCTACCTCGCCATCGCGGCCCAGCTCTCCGCGGGCTTCGACGGGCTCACCGCCACCCCGGGCACGGCCCCGCGCCCGGCCGGCGCCGAGGGTGCGCACGAGACGCTGCCGCAGTCCCTCGACGAGGCCCTGGAGGCCTTCCGGGCGGGTCAGGGCGCCGAGCTGCTGGGCAAGCCGCTCGCCGCCACCCTGGCCAAGCTCAAGGCGAGCGAGGTCTCCCGCTTCGAGGCCTGGCGCGCCCAGGAGCGGCCCGCCGAGGGCCAGGTCACCGAGTGGGAACAGCGCGAATACTTCGAGGCCTACTGATGGCCCCTGCGAACCACCTGTCGACAAGCTCACCCTGGGGGTGCTGGCCCACATGATTCCCCGCTATACCCTGCCCGCGATGGCGGACATCTTCTCGGACCGGGCGCGTTACGCGACCTGGGTCCGGGTGGAGATCCTCGCCTCCGAGGCCCAGGTGCGCCTGGGCCGGGTGCCCGAGGACGCCGTCGAGGACATGCGGCGGGCCGCGGTCCCGACGCCCGAGCGGGTGCAGGAGATCGAGCGGGAACGGGACCACGAAGTGCTCTCGTTCCTCGCCGCCTACTGCGAGGGCATCCCCGACGAGTCGGCCCGCTGGGTCCACCTCGGCATGACGAGCTACGACCTCGTCGACACCTCCCTCGGACACAACCTCGCCCGCGCCACCGACCTGGTCCTCGCGGCCGGTGTGGAGCTGCGCAAGGTCCTGGTCGAACGGGCCCTGGAGCACTGGGAGACGGTCATCGTCGGCCGCACCCACGGTGTGCACGCCGAGCCGACCTCCTTCGGCCACAAGCTGGCGCAGTTCGCGTTCTCCGTGGACCGCTCGCTCACCCGCCTCAAGGCGGCCCGCAAGGCCGTGGCGGTGGGCACCATCTCCGGCTCGGTCGGCACGTACGCGCTGATCGACCCCTCGGTGGAGGCGTACGTCTGCGAGGAGCTCGGGCTGGGGGTCGAGCCGGCGCCGAGCCAGGTCGTCGCCCGCGACCGGCACGCCCAGCTGCTCCAGGCCGTCGCCCTGCTGGGCGCGAGCATCGAGCAGATCGCCCTGGAGCTGCGGCTGCTCCAGCGCACCGAGGTCCGGGAGGTGGAGGAGCAGCGCACCTCCGCGTACCAGGGCTCCAGCGCCATGCCGCACAAGCGGAACCCGACCACCAGCGAGCGGCTGAACGGTCTGGCGCGGCTGCTGCGCGGATACGCGGCCACCGCGCTGGAGAACGTGGCGCTGTGGCACGAGCGCGATCTGGCGCACCAGTCGGTGGAGCGGGTGATCCTGCCCGACGCGCTGTCGGTCGGGCACTTCCAGGCCACCATGGCGACCCGGCTGGTCCGCGACCTCAAGGTGTTCCCGGAGCGGATGCGCGAGGGCATCGACCGCACCGACGGCCTCGTCTACAGCTCGGCGGTCCTCGCCGACCTGCTGGCCGACGGGGTCGAGCGGGAGAAGGCCTACCGCGCCGTCCAGGCAGCCGCGAACCGTACGATCGCCACCGGCGAGCACTTCGGGGACACGCTGCGCCAGGAGGGCATGGACATCGGCCAGCTCCGCCCGGAGCGTTTCCTCGTCAACCACGGCGTGATTCTCGATCGATTGGAGCAACTTCGTGACCTGGAAGATTGAGCGTGTGGAGGGTGCGGACCTGGACCTGGAGGAGGTCCTGGAGGTCTACCGCTCCTCCGGGCTCGGTGAGCGCCGTCCGATCGAGGACGTGGAGCGGTTCGCCGCCATGGTGCGCAACGCCAATCTCGTGGTCGTGGCGCGCGCGGAGGGCAGGCTCATCGGCATCGCGCGCAGCATCTCCGACTTCAGCTACGCGACCTACCTCTCGGACATCGCGGTGAGCGGCGACTACCAGCGCTCGGGCATCGGCCGGGCGCTGATCGACGCCACCCGGCAGGAGGCCCCGCGGGCGAAGGTGATCCTGCTGTCGGCGCCGGCGGCCGTGGAGTACTACCCGCACATCGGGTTCACGCAGCACAACTCCGCCTGGGTCCTCAACCCGTAGGAAACAGGCGGCAGTACAGACGAAAGGCCCCCGCACCGGCCGAGCCGGACCGCGGGGGCCTTTCGTGTGTGCCGGGTGCACTCGGGTGTGCGAGGGCGATGTTGCACACCATGGATATTCCGGCGGATCAGTGGTAATGAAACGGGGCCTCGGGGGCAATCACATCGCCCCGGAGGCCCCGGCCGTAAACCCGTCTCACCCGCGGTGGCCTTTCACGGTCACCGTCCGAAACAATTCCCCGGATATATGACGGTTGTTCAACTTGTTTTTCCTGTGGTGCGGGCGGAGCGAAAGGCGGAAATTACCCGTTGCCCAGCTTGAAACCGACCCCGCGCACGGTAATGATCCAACCACTGTCGCCGAGCTTCCCGCGTAGACTGCTGACATGAGTGTCGACAGTGCGACGCGACCATGAATCACCCCATACCTGCTGAAGCAGGCGCTTGCGCGGAATGACCGTGTCCGGATGCGAGGCGAGCAGGCAGAGCAGATCGAATTCCTTGCGGGTCAGACCCACCTCACGGCCGTCCAGGCTCACCTCGCGGGAGCTCACGTCAATGCGCAACCGCCCGTGCAAGATCTCTCTGGCAACGGGCGGCTGGAACCTCGCTCGGCGCATGACGGCTTCGATCCGTGCCATTAATTCCCGGAAGCCGTAGGGCTTGACCACATAGTCGTCCGCGCCGGCCTGGAGGCCGAGGACGCAGTCGAGCTCGGAGCCGCGGGCCGTCACGATGATGACCGGGATGCCGCTGACCGAGCGGATGGCCCGGCAGACCTCCAGGCCGTCGAGGTCCGGGAGCTCCAGGTCCAGCAGGACGAGGTCGACGTCCTCGTACGCCTGCAGGGCGGTGCTTCCGCTCTTCACGCCGATGGCTTCGTGGCCGTGCCTGCGCAGCCTGCACACCAGGGACTCCGCGCCGTCGACGTCGCTGTCGACCACGAGGATCCGCCGGCCCCGGGAGAGGCCCGCCACCCTGCGTACCGCTTCCGACACGCCCTCTTCGATCAGGTGTGGTCCCCCTGGACCACGCTGGACAGGTATATGAGGCTCCAGCACTGCCTCTGCCGAACTCTGAGTCATGCCTCCCCCGCGAGTCATGTCCCTCCCCCATCTGAGTGAGTCCACTTTGAGATCCGATCCGGATCTCACCGACGAACAACGACGAACCTACAGACCGCTGCTACGGAATTCAAAGAGGTTCGAGCAAATAACAAATAAACTGTGTCGGTTATTGAGCGAGACCGGACAGGGCGCCCTCTTCGTTTCTCTACGTGATCACGACGGGGAGCCCTCGTCAACCAGTCCTCGCCATGCGGGAGCGGAACACTGGTAGGTCCGTTGATTCAACCAAGGGTAACGCGCCGCGACTCGCATAATCCGGCCATCTTGGCGCACCTCTATCGTTGACGCAGTCATGACATGATGTTTGCCACAACGGCCTGGAGGTTTACGGAATTGGGGTGGGTCTGCTGACAAGAAGTTAACTAACAGGTGTCCAAGTGGCGTCACGACCGCCGGTGGCTTGAATAGGCCGGTACTGCGCCTCAGCCGGGCGCGCCCCGCGCCTCCCAGCGCTCCCTGTGATCGGGCTGTAGCTTGCAGTACGCCAACACCTGCATGACGAAGACCCCCATTCACCGCACAGAATGGTCGTCGGGGAGAGTGTGTGTCAAGTAAAGTCCGACGGCCCGAACAGCGGCGCGCCCCGGGTGGGGCCGCCCTGGTCCGGACGGCCCCACCCGGGGCGCTGGGTACCGCTCGCTACGCGGAATGCGCGTCTCCGGACCGTATTTGACGGCCCGTCAGTCATGTGGTCAGGCGAGCACCGGGCCGCCGGCCCGCCAGGTGCGCGGGCCGTCGAAGCCCGTCGCCCGGTCGGTGCGGCGCCAGCTCGCCGAGCGGCGCTGCCTGGGGATCATCACCCGGGCCGCCTCGGCCCGCGCCTCCATCGCGGAGAAGTGCGCGAAGAACAGCGCGGCCAGCGCCGCGAGTTCCTCCGGATCCGGATTACCGCGCTCCACTCTCAGCAGCTCACGGCAGTGCTCCAGGGTCATCCCCGCGGTCCCGGCGGCGCTCCCGGCGGTCTCGGTGTTCTCGGCGGGCTCGGTGATCTGGGTCATCTCGCTCATGTCGGTCCCTTGTCTACGGAAGTCGGGCCTACTGGGGCGGGTTGCCGTGCTTGCGGCGGGGCAGTTCGGCGTCCTTGGCGATCAGCATCGCGACCGAACGGCACAGCACCGAGCGGGTCTCGCGCGGGTCGATGACGTCGTCGACCAGACCGCGCTCCGCCGCGAAGTAGGGGTGCACCAGCTCGCTCTTGTACTCCTCGATCTTCTGCGCGCGCATCGCGTCGGGGTCCTCGGCCGCGGCGATCTCCCGGCGGAAGACCACGTTCGCCGCGCCCTCGGCGCCCATCACCGCGATCTCGTTGGTCGGCCAGGCGAACGCCAGGTCCGCGCCGATCGAGCGCGAGTCCATCACGATGTAGGCACCGCCGTACGCCTTGCGCAGCACCACCGAGATCCGGGGCACGGTCGCGTTGCAGTACGCGTAGAGCAGCTTCGCGCCGCGCCGGATGATGCCGTCGTGCTCCTGGTCCACGCCCGGCAGGAAGCCGGGGACGTCGACCAGGGTGATCAGCGGGATGCTGAAGGAGTCGCAGAACTGGACGAACCGCGCGCCCTTCTCGCTCGCCTTGATGTCCAGGACGCCCGCCATCGCGGAGGGCTGGTTGGCGACGATACCGACGACATGGCCGTCGAGCCGGGCCAGCGCGACGACCAGGTTCGGCGCCCAGTTGGCGTGGATCTCCATGTACTCGCCCTCGTCGACGAGCTCCTCGATCACCGAGCGCACGTCGTAGGAGCGGTTGCCGTCGGCCGGTACCAGGTCGAGCAGGGCCGTGGCCTCGCGGTCCGCCGGGTCCGAGGTCTGGGCCGGCGGCGGCATCTCCCGGTTGTTGGACGGCAGCAGCGACAGCAGATAGCGGACCTCGGCGAGGCAGGTCTCCTCGTCGTCGTAGGCGAAGTGGGCCACGCCCGAGACCCCGGCGTGCACATCGGCGCCGCCGAGCCCGTTCTGGCTGATCTCCTCGCCGGTCACCGCCTGCACCACGTCCGGGCCGGTGATGAACATCTGCGAGGTCTCACGGACCATGAAGACGAAGTCCGTCAGGGCGGGCGAGTACGCGGCGCCGCCCGCGCACGGGCCCAGCATCACGGAGATCTGCGGGATCACGCCGCTGGCGCGGGTGTTGCGCTGGAAGATGCCGCCGTACCCGGCCAGCGCCGAGACGCCCTCCTGGATACGGGCGCCGGCGCCGTCGTTCAGGGACACCAGCGGCGCCCCGGCGGCGATGGCCATGTCCATCAGCTTGTGGATCTTGGAGGCGTGGGCCTCGCCCAGCGCTCCGCCGAAGATACGGAAGTCGTGGGCGTAGACGAAGACGGTACGGCCCTCGACCGTGCCCCAGCCGGTGATGACACCGTCCGTGTACGGCTTCTTGGCCTCCAGGCCGAAGCCGGTGGCCCGGTGCCTGCGCAACTGCTCGACCTCGGTGAAGCTGCCCTTGTCCAGGAGGAGTTCGATCCGCTCGCGCGCGGTCAGCTTGCCCTTGGCGTGCTGCGCCTCGGTCGCCCTGTCGCTGGGGCCGCGGACGGCCTGCTCCTTGCGCTCGCTGAGCTCGTCCAGCCGGTCGGTGACCTCGGCAGAGGACGGTGTGGTCGGCGTGGTCGACATAATGTGGTGTTCCCCCTGTTAGGTTGCGGATCCTTGGTGCGGAATCGACTGCCTTCACGGTCACGTCGGGTGGTGGCGCAGTGCCGCCGCGGCGGCGTATCCGGGCTGTACGGGCACATTGCGCACCGTCCAGCCGTGCGGGCGGTCCGGGGCGTTGCGGTCGCCCAGGTAGTCCGCCGCGGGTGAGCGGGTGAGTCCGGTGCCCAGGCCCTTGAGATAGGCCTCCTTACGGGTCCACAGCCGGGCGAACGCCACGGTTCGCTCGGCCGCGGGGAGCGCGCGCAGCTCCTCGCGCTCCTGCGGGTGCAGCCGGGGCAGCACCATCTCGACGGCCTCGGGCGACGGGACGCGCTGGACGTCCACGCCCACCGGGGCCGCCGCGACCCCGATGGCGATCAGGCCGTGGCTGTGCGAGAGGTTGAAGTGGAGCGGCACGGGCGGATCGATCAGCCGCGGCTTGCCGTACGGGTCCTCGCCCCGGCCCAGCACGATCCGGCCGGGCTCCAGACCGGTGTACGCGGCGAGCAGGCCGCGCAGGGTGGCGTGCGCGGTGACGTACTGGATCCGGTCGCGCACCGACACATAGGACGCGGCGCGTGCCTCCTCCATCGCGTCCAGCGCCTTCATCAGCGGGCACAGCGACGCCACCTCCTCGGCGGGCGGCCGGAAGACCAGCAGGTGCAGCCGTCCCGCCGAGGGGGCCGCCCGCAGCGGCGTACGGGTCGCGTTCACCGGCCCACCGCCTCGTGGACGGGGCCGCCGTGTCCGTCGCCCCCGGGCGCCTCCAGGGGGGCGACGGGCCCGACGCGGGCGGCGCGGCGGTCGTACACCAGCGCGGTGAGCGCCGCCGCGAGCGAGACCAGGCCGCCCACGTAGAAGCCGGAGCGGGCTCCCAGGTGCTCGGCGAGCCAGCCGATGAGCAGCGAACCGAGGGGGGTGGAGCCCTGGAGGATCAGGGTGTAGAGCGCCATCACCCGGCCCCGGTAGCGCGGGTCGCTGCCGAGCTGGACGCGGTGGTTGACGGCCTGGACGAAGAAGATGGTGGCGCCGCCGGTGAGCGACAGCAGCACGATCGCCGCGGCGAAGTCCGGCGCCCAGCCCGCCACCGTCTCCAGGACCGCGAAGACCAGTGCCGCGCCCACCACCAGGCGGCTGGAGGGGCGGCTGCGGCGCGCGGTGGTGGCGAAGGCGGCGATCAGCGAGCCCGCCGCGAACCCGGTGGTGAGCAGCCCGAAGGAGGCCGCGTCGGCGTGGAAGACGGTCTTGGCGTACAGCGGCAGGGTGAGCTGGAAGTTGAGCCCGAAGAGCGAGATCACCCCGACGAGGAGGAGCGGCAGCTTCAGGTCCGGGCGCCCGGCGACGTAACGGAGCCCGTCGACCACCCGGGGCCGGGTGTCCGGCCGGGTGCCGAGCAGGAGCTCGCCGGGCCGCATCATCCGCAGCCCGACGACGGTCGCCAGATAGCTGACGGAGTTGAACAGCATCACCCAGCCCGTGCCGAAGCCGGTGATGAGCAGCCCCGCGAGGGCGGGTCCGACCACCCGTGCGGTGTTGAAGTACGCGGCGCTCAACGCCGAGGCGTTGGGCAGCAGTTCGGGCCCGACCAGTTCGCTGACGAACGCCATCCGGGTCGGCACCTCGACGGCGTTGACGACGCCCAGGCCCAGCGCGCACAGCCAGATGTGCCACAGCTGCACGGCGTCCGCGAACGCCAGCAGCGCCAGGACCAGCGCCAGCACACCGGACGCCAGATTGGCGCAGGTGAGCAGCAGCCGCTTGTCGTAGCGGTCGGCGAGGCGCCCGCCGTACAGGGTGAGCAGCAGCAGCGGAGTGAACTGGAGCGCGGTGACGACGCCGAGGGCGGTGCCGGAGTTGTCGGCCAGGCCCAGGACGATCCAGTCCTGGGCCACGACCATCATCCAGGTGCCGGCGACGGAGACGACCTGCCCGGCCGCGAAGAGCCGGAAGTTACGTACCGCCAGGGAGCGGAAGGGATGGGCGAAGGTGCTGGTCATAGGCTCGGATGCTCAGGCATCGCGTCCCGCCCTGGTGATGCAGTCCTCCAGGAACGCAAGCGTGCGCAGGTGGTAGGAGCGGGCCGCCCAGCCGAGGCTGATGTTGTGGCCGGCGTCCGGCTGGCGGTCGACGACGATGCGGGGTGCGGAGGTGAGCTGGGCGGCGAGGTCGGCGAGGTCCTGCTCGCCGTGGAGCCACCAGCCCTCGTGCTCGGCGAAGGTGAGCCGGACGGGGATGCGGACGCGCGGCGCCAGGGCCGCGAACCGCTCGGGCCAGCGCGGCAGTTCGCCCGCCTCGCGCTCCGGCATCGGCGCCACCAGGGCGCCGCTGCTGCGGAAGGTGTTCGGCGGGTACAGCCGCAGCGGCCCCCAGTGCCGGGCGATGTGCTTGAGGCCCTTGCGGATCACGCCCGGGGTGACGGCGTAGCGGTGGCCGCAGCCGGAGATGTCGAGGCCGAGGAGGCCGTCGCCGGTGCAGTGGGCGGCGGCCGAGAGCGCCAGCTTGCCGCCGAAGGAGTGGGCGACGAGCAGGATGCCCGCGCCGGTCGGGTACTCGGCGGTGAAGTGGTCGATCCCGGCGCGCAGTACGTCGGTCTGTTCGGCGACGGTGAGGCCGTCGGGCAGTTGCGCGGCGGAGTGCCCGTAGCCGGGCCGGTCGACGGCCAGGACCGTGTAGCCGAGCCGGGCGCCGAGGGTGAGCAGCGACAGCTCGGGGTGGGCCTGGCCGTCGAAGTACCCGGCGTTCATGCCGCCGCCGTGGACGGCGACGACGGTGGCGCGGGGAGGGCCTTCCGGCTCGCACAGCAACGCGGACAGGGTGACACCGCCCGCGTCCAGGGTGATCCTGCGAACGCCCTGGGAGACGGCCGCCGGTGCGAGCGTGCTTTCCATCAATGCCCCCGTTTGCGTTGAGGTTCTTTTCGCCGCGGCCCCGCGCCCCCGAAGGGGCGCGGGGAACTGCGCGACCAGCCGCCGACGGCCCGCGGACGCGGGACCGCCTTCAGAACCGAGCTCTCCCGCGTCACGAACCCGCCGGACCGAACCACTGCCCGAGGGCGGCCTCCAGGGCCGGAACGTCGTCCCCGGCCCAGGCGACATATCCATCGGGCCGTACGAGCACGGCACCCGCGCCCGCGAGCGGGTCCGTACCGCCGTCCACCGGCTTGGCCGAGGCCGTGACGACATCGACCCGCCCCTGCCACGCGGCGGCGGCGCCCCGTACGGCCGAGGAGTCGCCCAGGTCGAGCAGCACCCCGTGCGCCCGGTGCAGCAGCGCCGCGGTGCTGGTCTCGCCGTCCGCCAGGACCAGCGTGCGCGGCGGGATGCGCCGCCCCATCAGCGGGTGCCCGTCGCCCAGCTCGTACCGGATGTCCAGACCGCTGACGATGCCCGCCAGGTGCCGCTTGACGTCGTCGTACTGGATCAGCTCGCCGAACAGCTGCCGCAGCGGGTCCGCCTCGGGGCCGCCGAGGAAGACCATCCCCTGCGCGCGGGTGTTCATCAGCAGCCGCGCCCCCACGGGGTGGCGCTCGCCGTGGTAGGTGTCGAGCAGCCCCTCCGGCGCGGTCCCGGCGATCTCCGCCGCGAGCTTCCAGCCGAGGTTGGCCGCGTCCTGGACGCCGGTGCTCAGTCCCTGGCCGCCGGCCGGGAGGTGGATGTGGGCGGCGTCGCCGACCAGCAGGACCCGGCCGCGCCGGTACTCGGAGGCCTGGCGGGTGGCGTCGCTGAAGAAGCTGACCCACTCGGCGCCGCCGTGCGAGATGTCCTCACCGGTGATCGACTGCCAGGCGGCGGCGACCTCCTCGAAGGAGACCGACTCGCCGCTGGCGCGGGCGGGCGCGTTGTCGGGGCAGACGATGATCCGGTCCACGCCCGGGGCGAGCGGGGCCGCCATCACCATGCCGTTGTTGAGCCGCTCCCCCAGGAAGCGCGGGCGCAGCTCGCAGCCGGTGACGTCGGCGAGGAACATCGCCCGGGTCGCGGAGGTGCCCGGGAAGTCGAAGCCCGCGGCCTCGCGCACCACGCTCTTGCCGCCGTCGGCGCCCACCAGGTAGGAGGCGCGCAGCTTGCGTACCGCGTTCGGCGTCTGGACGGTGATCTCGACGTCGTCGCCGTCCAGGAAGCCGTCGGTCAGCTCCAGGAACTCCCAGCCCCGCCGGATGTCGACGCCCAGCTCCCGCGCCCACTCCTCCAGGACCGCCTCGGTCCGGTACTGCGGGATGCCGCGCGCCCCGAAGTGCCCGCCCTCCAGGACGGTGTAGTCGAACTGCACACCGCCGAAGTGCCCCATGGGGCTGATCTCCAGCGTCTCGCCCTGGCCGAACCGGGGCAGCAGCCCGCGCTGGTCGAAGATCTCCATGGCGCGGGCCGTGAAGCCGAGGCCACGGGACTGCCCGGTCGGCTTCGCCAGCCGTTCGACGACGACGACCCGGGCCCCGCCCAGGCGCAGCTCGCCGGCGAGCATGAGACCGGTCGGACCCGCGCCGACGATGATGACATCGGTGTCCACGGCTGTCCCCTCCATAGTGTTCCCTTTCCTGGACGTGCCCGGTGGTTCCCTGTCCTGCGGTCGTGCGGTCGTACGCGGGGGCGGGGGTGGTACGGGGAGAGTCAGCGCGAGGGGCCGAACCAGCGCTCCAGGGCCTCCCTCAGCCCGGCGCCGTCGGTGTCCGGCCCGCCCGCCCAGGCCACATGGCCGTCGGGGCGCACCAGGACGGCGCCCACGCCCTGGAGGGCGCCGTCCTTCTCCGGCGCGGCCGGCAGCACGGTGACCCGGTCGGCCCAGCCGGAGGTGTCCGGCAGCGCCGCACCGCCGCCGGACAGATCGAGGAGCACACCGCGTGCGGTGCGCAGCAACTGGGCCGTGTTCACCGGGCCCTCGCCGGTGGTCAGGCCCGTGTCCGGCAGCCGGGCGCCGAGCAGCGGGTGCCCGGGGCCGCCGACGTCGTAGCGGATGTCGAGGCCGCTGATCATCCCGGCGAGGTGCGCCCGGACGTCGTCGTGGGTGAGGAGTTCGGTGAGCACCGAGCGCAGGGGCTCGACCTCGGGGCCGCCGAGCAGCAGCATCGCCTGCGCCCTGATGTTGGACAGGACGCGCCGGCCGACCTCGTGGCGTTCGGTGTGGTACGTGTCGAGCAGGTCCTCGGGGGCACCGCCGCCCAGGTGCAGCGCCAGCTTCCAGCCCAGGTTGAAGGCGTCCTGGAGGCCCAGGTTGAGGGCCTGGCCGCCGATGGGCATCTGGCGGTGGGCCGCGTCCCCGGCGAACAGGATCCTGCCGTGGCGGTAGCGGGTGAGCTGGCGGTTGGCGTCGCCGAACGAGTTCGCCCACAGCGGGGTTCCGCCGCTGATGTCCTCGCCGGTGACACGCTTCCAGACGGCCGCGATCTCGCCGAACTCCGGGTCCGCGGTGCGCGGTTCGGCGTGGGAGCCGAACTCGTGCACCATCACCCGGGTCACCCCGTCCCGGGTCGCCGCGATGGCGAGTCCGGCGGGGAGCCGCTCGAAGCGGCGGTTGGGGATGGCGATCCCGGCGACGTCCGCGCGCAGCAGCTCGCGGCCGGCGTCGTTGCCGGGGAACTCGGCCCCGGTGAGGCGGCGCACGGTGGAGTCCTCGCCGTCGCACCCGACGAGGAAGCCACCGCGCACCACGACCGTGCCCTCGGGCCCGGCCGCGGTCGCCTCCACGAACCCGCCCCGGTCGTGGACCTCGCGCAGCTCGTGGCCGCGCCGCAGGTCCACGCCCAGCGAGAGCGCCCACTCCTGGAGCAGGGCCTCGCTCCGGGTCTGGGGCATCTTCCACTGCCCGGGGAAGGGGCTGGGCAGGGTGAGGTCCATCGGGATGCCGCCGAAGTGGCCGCGCGGCTCGTTCGGCGGCGTCCCGAAGACGTCGAGCAGGCCGCGGCTGTCGAGGAGCTCCATGGTGCGGGCGTGCAGCGTGGAGGCCCTCGACTCCGTGGTGGGAGCGGCCCGCTGTTCCAGGACGACCACCTCGGCGCCGCCGAGGCGCAGCTCGCCGGCGAGCAGCAGCCCGACGGGGCCGGCGCCGACGACGATGACCTGGGTGTCGAGGCGGTCCGTGGTGGTCATCTCCGGTTCAGCCCTTCGACTCGGCGTACGTCTTGGCGTGGTTGAGCGTGGCCGTGCTGTTGGTGGACAGCGCGGTGTGCACGTACTCACGGGCGTCCGCGACGGTGGCCTCGGGTCCGAGGATCTTCGCGATGTTGTCCGTGTTGAGCGTGACGGTGTGCTGCGAGGAGGCGGCCGTGCCCTCGGGGGTCTCCTCGAACGTCCAGATCCCGGTGTGCAGGGTCATCAGCGCGGGCAGCGTGACCTGCTTGTACGCGATCTTGTAGTTCGGGAAGGTCACCCGGTACGACTTGGTGGTGTGCACCGAGCCGTCCTTGGCGCGGGTGTCCATCTCCAGGGTCTGGAGCCCGGGGGTGTCCTCGGTCAGCCGGACCACGGCCACGTGCGGCAGCCGCTCGGACCACAGGTCGGCCTCGTTGATGAAGTCGAACAGGTCCTTGGGCGAGCCCTGGACGATGACGGTGTCGGTGAACGAGAACGTCACCTCCTCGGTCGCGTGGGCCAGTTCGACGTTCTGCTTGAGCGCGGCCAGCTCCGAGCGGCTGTTCTTGTCGACGGCCTCGTCGATCCAGGCCAGGCCCTCGGGGTCGTCGTCGATGGCCCGGTAGTCGTGGAGCAGCCGGACCCGCGAGGAGTTCTCCCCCAGGGTCTCGATGATCCAGGTGCCGCCCATCGCCGCGACCGGAGGCGTGGTGACCTCCTGGCGGAAGGTGATCCGCAGGGCCTCGGGGTCCAGCTCGCGGTGCGAGGTCCAGTTCTTGGCCTCGCCGTTGGCGGTGGCCCAGATCCGGATGCGCTCGTGGTTGCCGTTCTCGCCGACCTGGTCCACGTAGATCGTGGGCGGGAAGATCCGCGGCCAGTTCGTCACCTCCGCCAGCAGCCGGTACACCGCGGCTGCGGGGGCGTCGATGGTGATCTCGTGCTCGACCTCACGGGTCGTCATAACCGCTCCTCGTTCGGGTGCTTGGCCGGATCAGAAGTTGCCGAGACCGCCGCAGACGTTGAGCGCCTGCGCGGTGATGGAGGCGGCGGTGTCGGAGGCGAGGTAGCCGACCAGGCCCGCGACCTCGTCCGGGGTGGAGTAGCGGCCGAGCGGGATCTTGGCCTGGAACTTCTCCAGGATCGCGTCCTCGGAGGTGGAGTAGGCGGCGGCGTAGCCCTGGCGCACGCGCTGGGCCATGGGCGTCTCGACGTAACCCGGGCAGACGGCGTTGACCGTGATGCCGGTGGGCGCGAGCTCGTTGCCGAGCGCCTTGGTGAAGCCGACCACGCCGTGCTTGGAGGCGGAGTACGGGGCGCCGAGCACGACGCCCTGCTTGCCGGCCGTGGAGGCGATGTTGATGATCCGGCCGCGGTCCTTGTGGCGCATGCCGCCGGTGTTCAGAACCTCCCGGGTCATCCGGAAGACGCTGTTCAGGTTGGTGTCGATGACGGCGTCCCACAGCTCGTCCTCGATGTCGGCGGTCACCCCGCCACCCGAGCGGCCGGCGTTGTTGACCAGCACGTCGACGGTGCCGAAGCGGTCGACGGCCGACTGCACGAAGGCCTTGACGCTCTCGGCGTCGGTGACGTCCAGCGCCGAGCCGTCGGCCTCGAAGCCCTCGCCCTGGAGCTGCTTGACGGTCTCGGCCACGTTGTCGGCGTTGCGCGCGCCGATGAAGACGCGGTGCCCCTGGGAGGCGAGCAGCCGGGCCACGGAGAGCCCGATGCCGCTCGTGGCACCCGACACCAGTGCGACCCGTGCGGTGTTCTCGGTCATGTCGTTCTTCCTTGTCAGTGGCTCAGGCGGCGGACGCGGAGGAGAGCTGGGTGTTGACGACCTCGATGAGGGCGCGCGGGGTGGTGGCGTCGGTCAGCGCGTCGTCGTCCAGCGATATGCCGTACTCACGCTCGATCCGGCCGCCCGTCTCCAGCAGGGCGAGCGACTCGTAGCCCAGGACCTCGAACTCGGTGTCCAGGATGTCGCCGTCCAGGTCGACGCCCTCGTCGGCGCCCGCTGCCTCAAGGAGGATGCGCTTGAGGTCGTCGAGGGTGAACGTGGTGGCCATGGGTTTTTCCCTTTCTTAGGTGTACGGCGTTGCCAGGTGTCTGTGGCGGTACCGCGCCCCCCTGGGGCGCGGGGCACTGCGCGACCAGCCACAGACGGTCCGCAGTCGGATGACCACGCTTCCCGCGGGGCGCTACGCGCGGACGACCACGGCGGAGTTGAAGCCCCCGTAACCACGGGCCAGGACGAGCGCGGTGCGCACCTCGGCGGTGCGCGGCTCCCCCAGCACCAGGTCCAGGTCGTACTCGGCGGCCGGGTCGATGTGCACGGTCGGCGGGATCAGACCGTCCTGGATGGCGAGGAACGCGGCGGCCAGGTCCAGCGGTGCCGCGCCCGAGTAGAGCCGTCCGGTCATCGTCTTGGGCGCGGTGACCGGGACCCCCCGGCTGCCGAAGACCGCGTTGATCGCCTCGGCCTCCTGGCGGTCGAGCTCGGGGACGGCGGCGGCGTCGGCGAAGACCACGTCCACGTCCCCCGGGGCGACCCCCGCGTCGGCCAGGGCGAGTTCGATGGCCTTGCGCAGCCCCGGCGGACGGCCGGAGCCGGCCTTGGGGTCGATGGTCGAGCCGTAGCCCGCGACCTCGCCGTAGATCCGGGCACCGCGGGCGCGGGCCGCCTCGGCGTCCTCCATGATCAGGATCGCGCCGCCCTCACCGGCCACGAACCCGGCGGCCTCACGGTCGAAGGGCAGATAGGCGCGGTTCGGCTCCTCGCTGGTGGAGAGCCGGTCGCTGGCCAGCTGCGCCACCCAGCCCCACGGGCAGACCGAGGCGTCGACGGCGCCCGAGACGATCAGCGCGGTGCCCTTGCGGATCTGGCGGCGGGCCTGGGCCACGGCGTCGAGGCCGCCGGCCTGGTCGCTGACGACCACGCCGCTGGGGCCCTTCATCCCGTTGCGGATGGAGATCTGGCCGCTGTTGACCGCGTAGAACCAGGCGAAGGACTGGTACGCCGAGACGTACTGGCTGCCCTTGGACCACAGGGCCTGGAGTTCGCCCTGGCCGAACTCGAAGCCGCCGGCCGCGCTCGCGGTCACCACGCCCATGTCGAACTCGGGCAGTTCGGAGGGGGTGATGCCCGCGTCGGCGAGCGCCCAGTCGGTCGCGACCAGCGCGAGCCGGGTCACCCGGTCGGTCTGCGGCAGCAGCCGGCTCGGCAGCAGGTCCTCGGCGACGAAACCGGGGACCTCGCCGGCCAGCTTGGCCGGGTAGGACGACGGGTCGAAGCGGGTGATGCGGCCGATGCCGCTCTTGCCACCGACGGTCGCCGCCCAGTAGTCCTGGATGCCGAGCCCGTTGGGGGACGCCACCCCCAGGCCGGTGACCACCACGGACGACGTCATGCGAGGTTCCTCTCGGGACGGGCGAGCACCACGGCGCTCTGGAATCCACCGAAGCCGCTGCCGACCGAGAGCACCGCGTCGGTCCGCTGGTCGCGGGCCGTGAGCGGGACGTAGTCCAGGTCGCACTCCGGGTCGGGCGTGTGCAGGTTCGCCGTGGGCGGTACGACGTTGTACTCCATGGCGAGCGCCGAGGCGGCGATCTCGATCGAGCCGATCGCGCCCAGCGAGTGGCCCACCATCGACTTGATGGAGCTCATCGGGATCCGGTACGCGTGGTCCCCGAGGCTGCGCTTGACGGCCGCCGTCTCGTGGCGGTCGTTCTGCTTGGTGCCGGAGCCGTGGGCGTTGACGTAGTCGATCTGGTCGCCGTTCATCCGCGCCTCGTCGAGCGCCACGCGGATCGCCTCGGCCATCTCCGCGCCGTCGGGGCGCAGTCCGGTCATGTGGTACGCGTTGGAGCGCGTGGCGTAGCCGGCGATCTCCGCGTAGATGTGGGCGCCGCGCCGCTGGGCGCTCTCCAGCTCCTCCAGGACGAAGAAGGCGGTGCCCTCGCCGAGGACGAAGCCGTTGCGCGAGTTGTCGAAGGGGCGCGAGGCCGTCTCCGGCTCGTCGTGGCGGTTGGTCGTCGCCTTGATCGCGTCGAAGCACGCCATGGTGATCGGCGAGATCGGCGCGTCCGAGGAACCGGCGATCATGACGTCGGCGGAGCCCTCGCGGATCAGCTCGACGGCGTAGCCGACCGAGTCGATGCCGGAGGTGCACCCGGTGGAGACCACGGTGCTGGGGCCCTCGGCGCCGACCGCCCAGGCCACCTCGGCCGCGAAGGAGCTCGGCACCAGGTGGTTGTAGAGGTGCGGTACGGCGTACTCGTGGTCCACCAGGTCGAGCCGGCCGCCGTCGCTGACGACCCGGTACTCCTCGTCGAGGCCCATGGTCGCGCCGACCGCGCTGCCGACGGTGACACCGATCCGGTACGGGTCGAGGCCGGCCAGCTCCAGACCGCTGTCGGCGACCGCGCCGCGCGAGGCGACCACGGCGAACTGCCCGGCGCGGTCCATGCGCCGGACCTCCTGCGGGCTCAGACCGTGCTCGTACGGATCGAAGTCGATCTCGGCCGCCACCCGGGAGCGGAACGGCGTGGGGTCGAAGAAGGTGATCCCACGCGTCGCCGTGCGGCCCTCGCTGAGGAGGCTCCAGAAGTTCTTGGTGCCGATTCCACCCGGGGCGAGCACCTCCATCCCCGTGATGACGACCCTGCGAGGCGTTGTCACGCGCCCGCCTCCCAGTTGTAGAAGCGCGCGGCCATGGCGTCGGCGGGCGAGCGCCAGGTGGCCGGGTCGTACGCCTGGATGAACGGCTTGAGGTCCTCGCTGATCCCGACGAACCGCGGGTCGTTCTTCGCGGCCTCGATCAGCTGACCGCCGTTGTCCGCGTCGAAGTCCTGGAGGTGGAAGTAGAGGCCCCGGTAGGAGAACAGCTGGCGGCGCCGCGTTCCCATCCGGTGCGGCATGTCCGTCGCGTCGAACTCGGCGAACAGCTTGGCGACGTCGGTGCTCGAACCGGGTTCCATGCGGGCGACGATCAGCGTGCTGTGCATACGTTTTCGCTCCTCAGCGGTTGCGGTTGATCCGGCACTGGCCCGGCTCCCTGCGCGTACGACGTCGGACGCGCCCGGATCGAAGGGCCATGAACGGGAGTTGAGCGAGAGGATCAGCGGTGGCGAACCACGCCCCGGATCATGTATTCAAGGGTCTTCTGATCCCGCTCGCCGTTCAAGGCGCCCCGGTTCAGGTCTACGTCCGGTTCGGTCAGGTTCCGCAAATACACCGCAGCCATGTCAGAGAACACGCAACGAAGAGCAGCGGTGCGGTGCGTAATTGTCACGTCGGCGTCAGGTGCCGTCAGGTCGCGGACCGGAGCGTCTTGTCCGGACAACGGGGCCGGAAATGCCGGAACGCCCGGCTCCAGAAAGGGAGCCGGGCGTTTCGTGAGGTGCGGTGGTGCGTTTTCGCGCCCGGTGTTACTGGCCGGCGGCGCGGGTGTGGACGACCCGGTAGGTGTTGGAGTCCACCGACGTCAGGAGCGAACCGGTGCGCTTCTCGGCGTCCAGACGGGCGGCGGGCTTGTCGTCCTGCGCGACGGCCTGGTAGGCGTCGAACGCCTCCTTGCTCTCCCACTGCGAGTAGGAGACCACGAAGGAGCCCTCGAGACCGCGGGCGGCGATGCCCTTGAGGACCGTGTGGGAGACGTAGCCGGGAACCTCACCGAGGAACTTCATCGACGGGCCGAGCGCGTCCACCAGGGCGTCCTGGTTCTTCTCCTCGACACCGAAGACCGCGATCACGGTGTAGTCGGAGCGCTCCGGGGAGATCTCGACGTCCCCGCCCGACTTGGTCTGGGAGTACGCGATCTCGTTCTGGAGCAGCCGGATCGAGGTGGTCAGCTCGCCGAAGAGCGGGAGCGTGCGGTGCTTGAACTCCTCGCCGTCGTAGCGGTCCTCCAGGTCGGCGCGGCTGCGCCACTGGATGAAGTTGGCCGTGCCCGGCTTGTCCACACCGGCGTGCACGGTGGAGGACATCCAGCCCGGGTAGGCCGCCGAGTCGACGATCTCGCGCATCGCGCCGAGCAGACCCTCCTGCTTCTCCGGGGCGTCCGTGGAGAAGAGGTTGAGGACGGTGAGGTTCTTGTCATCGCTGGAGATCTTGGGCATGTTCTTCGCTTCCTTCGAGGTACGGGTATGAGAGAACGGGGCTTCGGACCCTGCTCAGTTGGGCCGGCCGAACCATCGGTTGAGGGCTTCGACGAGCCCCTCCGTGCGCGAAGCGGAGGGGGAGACCCAGGCGACGTAACCGTCGGGGCGCACCAGGAAGGCGTCCAGACCGGCGTCGCAGTCGTGCTGCTCGGCGGTGACCGTGGTGACACGGTCGGCCCAGCCCGCGGCGAGCGACCGCAGGTGGGAGTCGTCGGTGAGGTCGAACAGAACGGCCCGGCCGGCCGCCAGCAGCTCGAAGTTGGTGGTCTTCTCGCCGTTGACCACCAGTTCCTCGTCCTTGAGACGGCGGCCGAGGAGCGGATGGTCGCCCTCGCCCACGTCGTGGCGGATGTCGAGTCCGGTGACCATCCCGATCAGCGTCTTCTGGACGTCCTCGAACTCGGTGAGCTCGGTGAAGACGTCGAGCAGCGGGGTGATCTCGTCGCCGCCCAGGTACAGGATCCGCTGGGCGAGGGTGTTGGTGAGCACCCGGGCGCCGACCGGGTGGCGCTCGGAGTGGTACGTGTCGAGCAGGCCCTCGGGAGCCTGGCCCTTGATGTCCAGGGCGAGCTTCCAGCCGAGGTTCACCGCGTCCTGCACGCCGGCGCTCATTCCCTGGGCGCCGATCGGCAGATGGATGTGCGCGGCGTCGCCGGCCAGGAAGACCCGGCCCTTGCGGTACTCGGCGGCCTGGCGGCTCACATCGGTGGTGGTGGAGACCCAGTGCACCGTGGCGCCGCTGATGTCCTCGCCGGACAGGCGCTTGAACGCCTCGGCCACCTCGTCGAAGGTGATCGGGTCCGGGCTCTTGCGGAGCGGCTCGCTCCGGTCGAAGTAGACGATCCGGCAGCGCTCCGGGCCGAGCGGCAGCACCATGACCATGCCGCCGGGCACCCGCTCGCCGCTGAAGCGCGGGCGCAGCGGCACCCCGCTGATGTCGGCGAACCGGAGCTCGATGGCCGGGTCGGTGCCGGGGAAGTCGATGCCCGCGAGCTTGCGCACCGCGCTGCGGGCGCCGTCCGCGCCCACCAGGTAACGGCCGCGCAGCGTGGCCGGGCCGCCGGGCGTGCTGACCTCGACGGTGACCCCGTCGGCGCCGTCCTTCAGGCCGGTGACCTCGACCCCGCGGCGGACCTCGGCGCCCAGCTGCCCGGCCCAGCCGGCCAGCACGCCCTCGGTACGCGACTGGGGGATGCCCCGGGCCCCGTAGGAGCCGCCCTCGACCAACCGGTAATCGATGGACACTCCGCCGAAATGACCGACCGGAATGACGTCCACACCACCGAATCGCTCCAGCAGTCCGCGCTGGCCGAATTCCTCGATGGTCCGGGCGGAGAATCCCAGCGCACGCGACTGCTGTATCGGCTCGGCAAGGCGATCGACGACAATCACGGACACGCCGTTCAGGCGCAGTTCGCCTGCGAGCATGAGTCCTGTGGGGCCGGCTCCCGCGATAATTACGTCCGCGTCAAAGTTATCCATCTACCCTCTTCCGACTGGCGTTTCTCCAGTATCCCGAGGGCCCCGGTGAGCGTAAATAGCTGCTAGTACAGGCCTTTGACAAGTACGTCAACTCCGCTACAAGGAGTCTTGGTCAGAGGCCTGTTCCGGCGTCATCCTCAACCATGACCTCAAGCCAATCCACCGCCGATGTCGCGGGACTGCTCGACCGCTACCTGATCAATCTGGACGACGACAAGCTCGACGACGCCTGGGCCCGGGGGCTGTTCACCGAGGACGCCGTCGTCGAGTTCCCGATGAGCCGGCACGAGGGGATCGCCGGCCTCGCCGAGTACCACAGCACCGCTCTGGCGGCCTTCGCCCGCACCCAGCACATCAACTCGCCCGCCGTGGTCGAGATCGACGGCGACCGGGCCTCCCTGCGCGCCAACATCGTCTCCACCCATGTGCACCACCCCTCCGACCATCCGGAGGACGCCGAGCGCGACCCGATATTCGCCAACGGAAGCCTGGTGAGCGCCGAGGCCCGGCGCACTCCGGACGGCTGGCGGCTGAGCCTGCTGTCGCTGCGCATGATCTGGGTGACCGGCACCCCGCCCCGCAAGGGCTGAGCCCCGCCGAACGAGAGCGCGGCGGTACGGGGAGGACACTCCCCGTACCGCCGCGCTCTCCCGCGTTCTCTAGACGTTCAGGCTCATCACCCGGTCGACGCGGATCTCGACCACCACCCGGCCCGGCGGGTTGGGCGGGCCCGAGCGGTAGCGCCGGGTGTAGCGGCGCGCGCCCTCGGTGACCCGCGCGGGCTCGTCGCGGACCTCGGCCGTGCCCTCCAGCGTGACCCAACTGAACCCGGCGACCTGGCAGATGGCGACCCGCGAGCCCGGGGCGGCGATCAGGTTGCGGGCCTTGCGGGAGGTGGACACCGTCATCACCCGGGCGAGCCCCGCCTCCGCGTCCCAGGTGAACCGCACGGGTGCCACGTGCGGGGACCCGTCGGGCCGGATGGTGGTCAGTACGCCGATGTGCGGCTCCGTCAGGAATGCCTCCACCGACGCCGACACCTCCGGCGCACTCGTACGCCCCAGGGGCAACGACATCGTGTTCGTCCTTCCGTCTCACGGCAGCTACCAGGCCATTGTCAACACCCGGGGGCGCCCTGCGGAACCGACTGGGCAACTGCGAACCGCATACCCCAACTGGCGTGAAGTCGGGGCTGGTTCAGTGGGTGGAGGCAGTGCATAGTAGAGTCAAACGGAGGGAGGTTCCGTATGCCAACGTCAACGCCGGTCAGTGAGAGCGGTGGCCGCCGGCTCCGGGCTGACGCGGAGCGCAACCGGGCCCGGGTCCTGAACGCGGCGCGCGAGCTCTTTGCGGAACGCGGCGCCAACGTGTCCATGGACGAGGTGGCCCGGCATGCCGAGGTCGGCGTGGGCACGCTCTACCGCCACTTCCCCACCAAGGAAGCCATGGTCGTGGCGGCCTCCCAGCAGCGCTTCGGCGAGATCCTCACGTACTACCGCACGGTGTGCCGCGAGTCGGCCGAGCCTCTTGAGGCGCTCCAGATGCTGCTCACCCGGGTCGGCGAGGTGGAGGCGCGCGACCGGGGTTTCGCCAGCGTCATCGGCGGCACGCTCGGCTCCGAGGGGCCGCCCAGCACCATGCGCGCCGATCTGGAGGCCGAGCTCGTGGACCTGGTCGGCAAGGGCCAGGCGGCCGGCTCCATCCGCACCGACATCGCGGGCGCCGACATCCTCGCCCTGACCTGCGGCCTCACCTCGATCGTGCACCGCCGCAGCGGCGACTGGCGGCGCTACATCGACATCGTGCTCGACGGGCTGCGCTCGGACCACACCATGCCGTAGCGGCCTCCTCCCGGGGCGCGGCGCGAGTCCGCGCGCGCCCCCGGGGCGGGCCGGATGTCAGAGGTGTCCTGTTGTATGGGGGCATGAACGACACGAGCACCACGGATCTGCGCACCCGGGCCGACGCCGTCCTGGCCCGCCTCGTCGGCGACCCCACGGGAGCGGCCCGGCTGCGCGAGGACCAGTGGCGCGCCATCGAGGCGCTCGTCGCCGAGGGGCGCCGGGCGCTGGTCGTCCAGCGCACCGGCTGGGGCAAGTCCGCGGTGTACTTCGTGGCGACCTCGCTGCTGCGCGAGCGCGGCAGCGGCCCCACCGTGATCGTCTCCCCGCTGCTGGCGCTGATGCGCAACCAGGTGGAGGCCGCCGCCCGCGCGGGCATCCGCGCCCGCACGATCAACTCCTCGAACACCGAGGAGTGGGAGACCGTCCAGGCCGAGGTGGCCGCCGGCGAGGTCGACGTCCTGCTGGTGAGCCCGGAGCGCCTCAACAACCCGGACTTCCGCGACGAGGTGCTGCCCAAGCTCTCGGCCGCGACCGGCCTTCTCGTGGTCGACGAGGCGCACTGCATCTCGGACTGGGGCCACGACTTCCGCCCGGACTACCGCAGGCTGCGCACCATGCTCGCGGAGCTGCCCCCGGGCGTCCCGGTCCTGGCGACGACGGCGACGGCCAACGCGCGCGTGACGGCCGACGTGGCGGAGCAGCTGGGGACGGGCGCGGACACCGACGCGCTGGTGCTGCGCGGCCCCCTGGACCGCGAGAGCCTGAGTCTGAACGTGCTGGCGCTGCCGGACGCGGCGCACCGGCTGGCCTGGCTCGCCGACCACCTGGACGAGCTGCCGGGCTCCGGGATCATCTACACGCTGACGGTGGCCGCCGCCGAGGAGGTCACCGCGTATCTGCGCCAGTGCGGCCATACGGTCACCTCCTACACGGGCCGCACGGAGAACGCGGACCGCCAGCAGGCCGAGGACGATCTGCTGGCCAACCGGGTCAAGGCGCTGGTCGCCACCTCCGCGCTCGGGATGGGCTTCGACAAGCCGGACCTCGGCTTCGTGGTCCACCTGGGCTCGCCCTCCTCCCCCATCGCCTACTACCAGCAGGTGGGCCGCGCGGGCCGCGGTGTGGAGCACGCGGAGGTACTGCTGCTGCCCGGCAAGGAGGACGAGGCGATCTGGAAGTACTTCGCCTCGGTCGCCTTCCCGCCCGAGGAGCAGGTCCGCCGCACCCTGGACGTGCTGGCGCGGGCGGACCGCCCCCTGTCGCTGCCCGCCCTGGAGCCGCTGGTCGAGCTGCGGCGCACCCGTCTGGAGACGATGCTCAAGGTCCTCGACGTGGACGGCGCGGTCCACCGCGTCAAGGGCGGCTGGACCTCCACGGGCGAGCCATGGGTGTACGACGCGGAGCGGTACGCATGGGTGGCCCGCCAGCGGGAGGCCGAACAGCAGGCGATGCGGGACTACGCCTCGGCGACGGGCTGCCGGATGGAGTTCCTGCGCCGCCAGCTCGACGACGAGGAGGCGGCCCCGTGCGGGCGCTGCGACAACTGCGCGGGCGCCCGCTTCACGGCCGGCGTCTCCGGTACGGCACTGGAAGCGGCAAGGGGCGAGCTCACCCGGCCGGGCGTCGAGATCGAGCCCCGCAAGATGTGGCCCACCGGCCTCGCGGCGGTCGGCGTGGACCTCAAGGGCCGCATCCCCGCGGGCGAACAGGCCTTCCCGGGCCGGGCGCTGGGCCGCCTCTCCGACATCGGCTGGGGCAACCGGCTGCGCCCCATGCTCGCCCCCCAGAGCCCCGACGGACCGGTCCCCGACGATGTGGTCGACGCGGTGGTGACGGTCCTGACGGACTGGGCCAAGGGCCCCGGCGGCTGGGCCTCCGGCGGCCCCGACGCACCGCCCCGGCCCGCCGGCGTGGTCACGGTCGCCTCGCTGACCCGGCCCCGGCTCGTCGAGTCGCTGGGCGCCCGGATCGCGGAGATCGGCCGGATGCCGCTCCTGGGGCGCGTGGAGTACGGGGAGGGGGCCGCCGGGTCCCGGGTCCCCGCGTCCAACAGCGCCCAGCGGGTGCGCGCCCTGCACCACGCGTTCACGGTGCCGGACGAGGTGGCCGCGGCGGTGCGGGAGGCGGGCGGCCCGGTGCTGCTCGTCGACGACCGCGCGGACACCGGCTGGACGCTGGCGGTGGCGGCCAGGCTGCTGCGCCGGGCAGGTGCGCAGGGGGTGTTTCCGCTGGTCCTCGCCGTTCAGGGATGACCAGCGGAGGTCTTGGGGAGTGACCGGTGGGATGACGGGGCAGGGATATGAGCGTCATACCCTCCGATTCCAGTCAGCGGCTCCATTTGCTCGTTGCCGCGTGCCCGTGAGCCAGCGAGAATTGGAGCCGCGCCTCATCGGTGGACCCGGCGGCTCGGGCCGTGCCGTGCCGCGCCCTCACCCGACCCTGCCCGCAGCGTGGGCGCGTATCCGGAAGGGAGGACCGTGACCTTCGGATTCGCTCCGTCCACAGCCTCGGCAGGTGCGTCGTCCCTCACGTCGGCGGCCTCCGGGAACCGCCTCGCCAGGATGCTGGAGCCCGCCGAGTGGGCCGCGGCGGGCATCCCGCTGCTGGGCAACCCCCGCGAGGTGGTCGTCGGCCTGCACACCCGGCACGACCCGACCCCGTCGACGGCCGTGATCGCGGTCCTGGACCACGAGGAACGGCTGGCGGCCAGCGCCTCGTTCGTGCGCCGCCCGGGCCCCGCGGACGGCTGGGAGTTCCGCAACGCGCTCCTCGCGCATCTGCGCCGGGTGATCCCGCACGACCTGCGCCGCCGGACCCCGGTGCGCACGGCCGTGCTGCTCTACTGCCGTGACGGCGACGAGCGTTGGACCGAGGAGGACGGCGCCTGGATGTGGGGCCTGCGGGACGCCTGCACCCTGCACGGGCTGCGCTGCGGCGCGTACATCACGCTGACACGCGGCGGCTGGCAGGTCCTGGGCGAGGGCCGTGGCGGCCGGCACCCCAGCTCCACCACCCGCCCCGGCTCC